>JBPYEF010000394.1:0-11080 GCA_051985875.1 Hyphomicrobiaceae bacterium | reverse complement strand
GACGGTTGGCGGCGCCCAGCGGCATTGGCCGCTACCGGGCATCGGGACGCAGCAGCACGCCGCGAGCCGGTGGACGAGGCGAATGCGTTACCGGCTGTCCGCGCGCGCACCGCTTTGCAAGCGTCGGTTTACCGAGCCTGGCGGAGACAAGGCACCTCACTCCTTGACGAGGCTGCGCCGCAGCGCCTTCAGGACGGAGCGGCGATGCTTGGCGTCGCGGCGTCGTTCGCGCTCGGCCCGGGATGGCTTGGTCGCACGCCGCGGCCGCTGCTCCTTTGCCGCCTCGCAGAGCAAGCGCAACAGGCGCGCGCGTGCGTCGTCGCGATTCTGGTGCTGGCTGCGGAAGCGGTTCGCAGTGATGACGAGCACGCCGTCGCTGGTCATGCGTTTGCCGCCAAGCCGCAGCAGGCGAGCGCGAACCGGTTCTGGCAGCGATGGTGAGTGGACGACGTCAAAGCGCAGCTGCACCGCGCTCGAGACCTTGTTGACGTTCTGTCCGCCCGGTCCCGAAGCACGCACGAAGACCTCTTCGATTTCGGAGGGGTCGATAGCGATCGTAGCGCTGACTCGCAGCATTAGCCCCTCCTCGCAAGCGTTGTACTCGCCATCTTCCTGCCGCCGGCCCGGCCTTGCCAAGAGCATGCCGATGTGAGAGGCAGCGCCATGGCCCGCGAGGCACGCAAGACGCTCTCCGATCTGCTGGCGGTGATGGCAGCGCTGCGCACTCCCGGCAGCGGTTGTCCGTGGGACCTCGAGCAGACGTTCGACAGCATTGCGCCCTACACGATCGAAGAGGCCTATGAGGTCGCCGAGGCGATTGCCGGCGGCGACCGCAGCGAGATTTTGGAAGAGCTTGGCGACCTGCTGCTCCAGGTCGTCTATCACGCGCGCATGGCCGAAGAAGAGGGTGCGTTTGCCTTTGCCGACGTCGTCGATCGGATAACGCGCAAGATGCTGCGGCGCCACCCCCACGTCTTCGGTACGGCGGCGGAACGCGCCGCCGGCGCGACTCCGGGATTCTGGGAGCGCATCAAGGATGCGGAGAAGAAGGAGCGCAGCGTGCACGGGCGCCCTGCGCAGGGTGAACATGCGGCGACAACCGCGGCGCACGGCGCGCGCCAGCGACAGAGCGTCCTCGATGGCGTCGGAATGGCGCTGCCTTCCCTGACGCGCGCCATCAAGTTGCAGAGCAAAGCCGCGCAGGTCGGCTTCGATTGGCCGGAGCTCGCCCTGGTGCTAGGCAAACTGAACGAGGAGCTCGACGAGCTGCAGCAGGCAATCGCGGCCGCCGTGCACCGGGGACGCCCGCGCGCCGATGCGGCGATCGCCGAGGAGTTCGGGGACGTGCTGTTCGTAATGGCCAATCTTGCGCGCCATTTGCGCATCGATCCGGAAGCGAGCCTGCGCGCGGCCAATGCGAAGTTTGTCCGTCGTTTCCGGCGCATCGAGGAGCGCCTTGCCGAGGAGGGGCGCAACCCTCAGCAGGCGACGCTCGCCGAGATGGATCGGATGTGGGATGACGCCAAGGCGGAGGAGCGCGCCTTGCCTCGAGCCTCCCGATCAGGACGCGAGGAGCCCGCGCGCTGCGGGCAGCGCAGAAAGGCCGGGAAAGCACCAGCAAAAGGGCGAGAGCGGAGCAAGACCCGGCGCGGGGAATGAGCCGGCTCCCTGGCAATGCGTTGCGATCGCGTCCGGATCCCCCGCGTCACCTTTCCTGAGTGATCCGTCAATAGGGGCTTGTCGGCTCAGTTAGGCGAGCCCAGCGCGTCGCAGTTGGCCCTGGAACTTGGCTTTGATCTCCGGGTCGATGCGCACGCGCGCGGTGATCGCACCGCTGTCCGCCGTCTCCTGGCCAAGCACTTCGGCATGGTCGTGCAGCCAGCTCAACAGAGAGCCGGCACGCGCGGGGATCTCAAGGGTGAGAATCTCATCGCTGGCCCCAAGGCGTGCGTCGATTGCCTGGCGCAGCGAATCGAGCCCTTCCCCTGTCCAGGCGGAGACCAGTACGGGGTGCCGTTCCTTGGCCGCGTGTAGGGCGCACTCCGCGGCGGCCCGCCCCGCCTCCGAAAGCCTGTCGGCCTTGTTCCACACCTCCATGACCCGCTGGTCCGCGGCGTCGGCATCGATGCCGAGCTGGGCCAGGATCGCCGCGACGTCGCGGGCCTGCGCCTCGGTCTCGGGATGGCTGATGTCGCGCACGTGCAGGATGAGGTCGGCCGCGACAACTTCCTCAAGCGTCGCACGAAAGGCGGCGACGAGCGTCGTCGGCAGGTCAGAGATGAAGCCGACCGTGTCGGAGAGGATGACGCGCCGGCCACGGCCAAGGGCCACCGCGCGCATGGTTGGATCGAGCGTTGCGAATACCTGATCACGAACGAGAACGGCGGCCCCGGTGAGGCGGTTGAACAGCGTCGACTTCCCGGCGTTGGTGTAGCCGACCAGTGCAACGAGGGGGAACGGCGTGCGCTTGCGTCCGGCGCGGTGCAACGCGCGCGTGCGCACAACGCTCTTGAGATCCCTGCGCAAGGCCTCGATGCGCTCCTCGATCAGCCGCCGGTCGGTCTCGATCTGCGCCTCGCCCGGACCGCCGAGGAAGCCGAAGCCGCCGCGCTGGCGCTCCAAATGCGTCCAGGTACGCACGAGCCGGCTTTTCTGGTAGGTCAGGTGCGCGAGTTCAACCTGGAGGGCGCCCTCGCGGCTGTGCGCGCGCTCGCCGAAAATCTCAAGGATCAGCCCCGTGCGATCCAGCACCTTGCAGGTCCAGGCGCGTTCCAGGTTGCGCTGTTGAATGGCGCTGAGCTGATGGTCGACGATGACCAGCCCTGCCTCGTGCTCGGCGACCTCCTCGGCGATCTCGGTAACCTTGCCCGATCCGAACAGCGTCGCGGCGCGCGGCTGAGTAAGCGGCACGATGCGCGAAGCGCATACCTCGAGATCGATGGCTCTGGCGAGCGCGACGGCTTCCGCCAGCCGGTCGGCACTGCTGCGTGCCGGCGGGCCGCCGCCGCGTGAAGTCCCCCGTGGCGCCGCAGGCCTGAGCGGCACCAGCACGATGACGCGCATCGGCTGGCGTTGCGGGGCGTGCGGCTGGCGCCGCCGGCGCGCAGACTCCAGTTCGGGCGGATTCGCGGCGATATCGCTAACTCTGCTGGCCTTCCGCCGGGTCCGATTCCATGAGGTGCACGGGCTGGCCCGGCATGATCGTCGAGATGGCGTGCTTGTAAACGAGTTGGGAGTGTCCGTCCCGGCGCAACAGTACGCAGAAATTGTCGAACCAGGTGACGATACCCTGCAGTTTCACCCCGTTGATAAGGAAGATCGTCAGCGAGGTCTTGTGCTTGCGCACGTGGTTCAGGAACGTGTCCTGCAAGCTTTGGGCTCTTTCGGCCATTTCTTGTTGTCCGTTTGGCGAGTTCGGGTGTCGGCTTCGTGATTGAGCGAAGGCCAGCGGATGAGGCCCCCATTCCGCCTCGATAAAATGCCGCCACACGCACGCCCGCACAAGCAGAATCGCCACCGTTGGCCCGTGAAATGCGCCCCCGCGCCCGGTACGTCAGGGCGCGGCGATCTCCGCCATGCCGTGGAATTCCGCGCGCAGACGGAGGGTTAACAGGCCCGGGCCGCCGTTGCCGATGGGCACGCCGTCGATCGCAACCACGGGCATGACGATGTTGGTGGCGGAGGTTAAAAACGCCTCGCGCGCCGCCTTGGCTTCCGCCACCGAGAAGCGCCGCTCGACCAGCTCGATGTTTTCACGCTTGAGGAGATCGATCAGCGTCGCGCGCGTGATGCCGCTCAGAATTGCCTGGTCGACCTGGCGCGTGACCAGCCGGCCCTCGTGGTCGACGATCCAGGCGTTCGAGGACGCGCCCTCGGTAATGAAGCCATCGGCATCGACGAACCACGCCTCCTGGGCGTCCGCTGCGCGCGCCGCTTCCTTGGCGAGAACCGAGGGCAACAGCATCACGGTCTTGATGTCGCGCCGCGCCCAGCGAATGTCGCTGGCCGTCTTGACGGCGATGCCCGTCGCCGCCGCGTCTTCCCGGCCGGGCGAGGAGGCGCGCGCCAGGCATACGACCGTTGGTCCGACGTGCGCTCCGGGGAAGGTGAAATTGCGCGGGTGGGCACCCCGCGACACCTGCAAATACACGAGCCCGTCGCTGACGCGATTGCGCCGCACGACTTCGCGCAACACCCGCGAAAAGGCACCCGATGAGAGCGGCTGGACCATGCCGAGTGCGGCGAGCGAGCGCGCAAGGCGCTGCATGTGGCGCGTTTCATCGATCAGACGGCCGCCGCGCACCTCGCACACCTCATACACCGCATCGGCGAACTGGAACCCGCGGTCCTCGGCATGCACGTGCGCTGCGGCGTACGGCCAATACCGACCATTGACATAGACGATGCGCGTCACGTGCCGAGCCTCACGTCCCGGTCCGGGAAATTTCTCCTGCCCGCTCTTGCGAGCTCACCCCGAGCGCGCGCAGCTTGCGGTGCAGCGCCGACCTTTCCATGCCGACGAATTCGGCGGTTCGCGAAATGTTGCCGCCGAAGCGATTGATCTGCGCCAGCAGATATTCGCGCTCGAAGATCTCGCGCGCCTCGCGCAGTGGCAACGACATCAGATGCTCCGCGCCGCCATTGACCGGCAGCGGCACGTTGGAGCCAATCTCCTCGGGCAGCATGTTGGCGGTGATCACCGCGTCCGGCTCGCCCCCCGACAGGATCATCAGTCGCTCGATGTTGTTTCTCAGTTCGCGCACATTGCCGGGCCAATCGTGGGCCTGCAGCACGGCAACCGCATCCTCGCCGATGCGGCGTGGCGCCAGCCCGGAGGACTGGGCCACCTGGCCGATGAAGTACTGGATCAGCAAGGGTATGTCGTCGCGCCGCTCGGCGAGGCCCGGTACGCGCAGCGGCACGACATTGAGGCGGTGGTAGAGGTCCTCGCGGAAGCGGGCCTCCTGCATCTCCCGCTCCAAATCGCGACTGGTCGAGGAGATGATGCGCACGTCGACGGACACCTTGTGGTTGCCGCCGACGCGCTGGAATTTTTGTTCGACAAGGACGCGCAACACCTTGCCCTGCGTCTCGAGCGGCATATCGGCGACCTCATCGATGTACAGCGTGCCGCCGTGCGCCTCTTCGAGTGCGCCGACCTTGCGCGGGCCCGCGTGGTCCTCGGTGCCGAACAGCTCCTCTTCAACCCGCTCGGGCGCCATCGCCGCCGCGTTGACGACGACGAATGGGCCGTCCTTGCGCAGCGAGTTGTCGTGCAGGACGCGGGCGACGAGCTCCTTGCCCGAGCCGGCCGAGCCGCGAATCAACACGCGGCTGTTGGTCGGCGCGACCCGGTCGATGGCGGCGCGCAGCTGATTGATGGCCGTCGACTTGCCGATCATCTCGAAGCTGACGACCGAGCGCTCGCGCAGCTCGCGGTTCTCGCGCTGCAACTTGGAGGCCTCGACCGCACGCATCGTCACCAGCAGCAGGCGGTCGGCCTTAAAGGGTTTCTCGATATAGTCGTAGGCGCCGCGCTTGATGGCGGTGACGGCGGTCTCGATGTTGCCGTGCCCGGAGATGATCACCACGGGCAAATCGGGGTGCGCCTTCTTGATGATGTTCAGCACCTCCAGGCCATCGAGCCGGCTCCCCTGCAGCCAGATGTCGAGGATCACGAGCTGCGGGCGGCGCTCCTCGACGGCCTTCAGCGCCTCGTCGGAATCGCGCGCCAATCGAGTGCGGTGGCCGTCATCCTGGAGGATGCCGGCGATCATCTCGCGGATGTCCGCTTCATCGTCGACGATCAGGATGTCGGATGCCATCTGTCGCTCCTTCACTCGTTGGCATTCAAATTCCCCCGCCGGCGGCGGCGGGGGTTGCGGGCGCCGCATGGGCGAGTTCTGGTCGGGCCGGCAGGGTGATGCGGATCAGCGCACCGTGCGCGCGGTCGGGGCCGGGCGGCGCGTCCTCGAGCGCGAGCGCGCCATTGTGCTGCTCGACGCTCTTTAAGACGATGGCGAGGCCAAGCCCGGTGCCCTTGTTGCCCTTGGTCGTCACGTAGGGCTCAAGCAGGCGGTTGCGGTTGTGCCGCGGCAGCCCCGGGCCGTTGTCGATCACTTCGATGATCGCCTCATCGCCCCGGCGCCTGACGCAGGTCTCGATGCGGCCACGCCAGCCCGCCTCGGGAGAGCTCTCGGCGTAGGCCTGTATCGCCTCCTGCGCGTTCTTGACGAGATTGGTCACCGCCTGCGAGATCAGCCGGCGGTCGCAACTGACGATAATCGACTCCTTACCGAGTTTGGTGTCGAAGGTGATGTCGACGCTCGCCATCTGCCGGTCGAGCACCGCTGCGCGCACCACGTCGCGGATATCGTTATCCTCCATCTCGGCCTTCGGCGTGCGCGCGAAAGCCGAGAACTCGTCCACCATGCGCGTCACGTCGCCGACCTGACGGATGATGGTATCGGTGCAGCGCTCGAAGATTTCGCGATCCTCGCTGATCATCTTGGTGTATTTGCGGCGCAGGCGCTCGGCAGAGAGCTGAATGGGCGTAAGCGGATTCTTGATTTCGTGGGCAATGCGGCGCGCTACGTCGGCCCAGGCCGAGGTGCGCTGTGCCACGACCAGCTCGGTGATGTCGTCGAAGGTGACGACCGAGCCGTAATGCTCCTCGCCCGGCGCCTCGCGCGTGACCCGCACGGAGAAGGTGCGCTCCTCGCCGCCGATCGAGAGCGTCACCTGGCGCTGTGGCCGCCCCTTGTTGAGTTCCTGGCCTTGGCTCAGCGCTTGCGCGAACTCGGGCACCGCCGAGGCAAGCGCTTGCCCGACCAGGGCGGCGCCGTCACGGCCGAGCAGTTTCTCGGCCGAACGGTTGGCAAGCGTGATGCGCCCGCCCTGATCGAGCCCGAGCACGCCCGCTGACACCCCCGACAGCACGGCCTCCATGAAGCGGCGCCGCTCGACCAGTTGGTCGTTGGCGGTAACCAGTTCGCTGCGCTGGGCCGTGAGCTGCTGGGTCATGTAGTTGAAGTTCATCGACAGGCGGCGCAGGTCCCCCTCGCCGCGCCGGATCGGCAGCTCGACGTCGAGATTGCCCCTGGCGACCTGCTGTGCTGCGGCGATCAGACGACGGATGGGTGCAACCAACCCGCCGGCAAACCACAGTCCGACCCACACGGCCGCCAGCAGTGCGGTGAGCGAGATCATGAAGTACATGAGCGCGTGCGCGAGCTTCAGCCCGCCGCGCACCTGACGCAAATCCTCATACTGCCTGACGCCCGCCTCGGTCAGGCGCTGGTATCTGATCACCTCGGGATCGACCCCACGCGCCACGTAGAGATAGGAATCGGGATAGCTGTGCAGCTTGGCGATGGCGGCGACGCGCGGCGCTTCGAGCGGCATGAGCAGCGGCACGTGCCCAGCCTCGGCGGCGCGGATCAGATGCTGCGGGGGCGGCACGTACGGGATTTTGTCGTCCTCGATGGCGGCGACCTTCACCTTTCCGGTAGCGCTGATGAGGTAGGCGACTGGCAGATCGCGCAGGCCCGCCTGGGCAAACACCAGCTCGCGCAGCTTCTTCTCGTCGCTGGCGATGCTCGGCGCCGCATCGTCAAGGTCCTTGGCCATGTTGACGATGTCGGTGCGTATCACCTGCCCGTGCTCGTCGAGGTAGGCCTTGGCCACGCGCTGCGAATTCATGACGATCGAGGTCGTCTGCTTGTTGAACCAATTGTCGAGGGCACGTGAAAACGTGGTCGTGGCGGCGACCGCGAGCAGCAGCGCTGGCAGTGCTGTCAGCACACTGAATAGGGCAACGATGCGCGCGTGCAGGCGTGCGCCCGCCACCTTCTTGCGCCAGGCGCGGCGCAGGCCGACCGCGTGCACGGCGATCATCACAACCATGGCGATGACCAGCACGAGGTTGGCCGCGAGCACGACGAGGACCACGGAGTTGCGTGGTTGAATAGGCGTCAGCCCGGTCAAGATCAGGTACGTGGCGAGGGCCGAGATCAGGGACAGGCTGACGACGCTGAGCCCTACCCAGAAGGCGCGATTGCTGGTTCCGGGCAGTGGCGGGTCATCGGCATCGAGCAACAGATCGGGCGGCGCGGCGCCGAGCGTGCGCCCAGCGGACCCGGCCGCCGGCGTCTGCTTGCGCACAGTGCCGCGTGCGCGCTCGACGCCGCGGATTGCCGCGGAGCGAACGCGCGCGAACGCTGGCGTGACGACGTCACCCGCCGCGGCGCAAACGCGCCCGAACGCGCGCAGCCACGCTGTGATGACCTCCAATAGATACTCTGTGCGCACCGGAATCGCGACCCTCGTGCAGCAAAGCGATCACACCGATCCCTTTGCACTGTGGCATTTTCGCGACAAGCCCGATTATCGATTTGTCGCACGAGCGTCAAGAGATCTTGACCGCGACGCGGGTCGGGGCGTTAGCCACCATTCCGCCACCGTGCTGTGGAAGGGGCTAAGCCCTGTCCGGGCCGCGGGAATCGCGCCCAGGCATCGCACGCGGCGAGGGGAAGCGAGCGGTGCGGGCCCAGGTTAGGCCCAGTGCTGGCCCAGGGCAGGCCCGGTGCAGGTCCGGTCCGCGCAGGCGCCGGGATCGGCTCGGAAGGGGAAGCAAATGCGATGCTGAGCCGGTACATCTTCCGCCAGACGGCCGGCGCGCTCCTGCTCATCCTGCTGTGCCTGACGGGCGTCGTGTGGATCGCCGTCGCCCTGCGGCAGCTCGATCTGATGACCACCCAGGGGCAGGATGTGCTGCGTTTCCTGGCCATGACGGCGCTCGCCATTCCCGCAATGCTGGCGATCATCGCCCCGGTGGCGCTGTTGATCGGCACCATTCACGTGCTCAACAAGCTCAACGGCGACAGCGAGCTGATCGTCATGACCGCCGGCGGCATGCCCGTGTGGGCCCTGCTAAAACCGCTTGGCTGGCTTGCGCTGTTGGTTGCCATCGGGGTCAGCATGGTCAACCACTGGGCCGGCCCGGCGGCCCAGCGCCGCCTCAAGGAATTGGCGATCCAGGTCCGCACCGATCTGATGGCGCAGGTAATCCAGCCCTGGCGCTTCGCCTCGCCGGAGCCCAAGCTCACCGTGCATATCCGCGATCGCGCGCCGAACGGCGAGCTGCTCGGGTTGCTGATGCACGATGCCCGCGACCCGAAGCAGGTCGTCACCTACCTTGCCGAGCGCGCGCTGATCATCAAGCAGGAGGGCGGCGCGTATCTGCGCATGGATAAGGGGCACATCGTGCGCCGCCTCGAGACCGAGGCCGCGCCACAGATTGTCGCCTTCGACCGCTACATCGTCGACCTCAACCAGCTCGAGCCGCAGGGCCAACACACCGATATCCGCCGCCCGCGCGAGCGCACCACCTTTGAGCTGATCGCCCCCGATCCGGAGGATGCCGTCTTCAAGGCATCGCCCGGCAGCTTCGCCTCCGAGTTGCATGAGCGATTTTCCAGCCCGCTCTACGCCTTCGCCTTCGTGGCGATCGTGCTGGCAGTGATGGGCCAGGCGCAGACGACGCGCCAGAGCCGCATCCGCAGCGTGGTCGGTGCGTTCGTCCTCGCCCTCGCCTGCCGCATCATCGGCATCACCATTGCCAACTCGGTTATCGTGCATCCGCACCTTCGCGGGCTGCTATATGCGCTACCCGCGAGCGTATCCGTGTTCGCGGTATTCGCCATGGGCTGGCAGCTCACCCCGCGTCCTCCCACTCCGCTGGTGCGCGCGCTGCAGCGCCTGTTCGACGCCATCGCCGCGCTGCTGGCGCGGCGCAGCGGCCATGTCGCGCGCGCAACCTCCTGAGGCCACCGTGGCGAAACCACGTACCCTCCGCCGCTACATCGCCAAGCGCTTCCTGCTCGCGATTACCGCCGCCTTTGGCGTGTGCGCCGCGCTGATCTTCATGATCGACATGGTCGAACTGCTGCGTCTGTCGCGGAAGGCTACCGACATTTCCATGTCAGCACTGCTGTGGATCGCGCTGTTGCGCCTGCCGGCTTACGCGGAGATCCTGCTCTCCTTTGCTGTGCTGGTTGGTAGCATTGCCGCCCTGCTCAGCCTCAACCGCAAATCGGAACTGGCCGTCATGCGTGCCGGCGGCATGTCCGTGTGGCAGTTCCTGAGCCCGGGTGTCACCGTCGCCTTGGTCCTCGGGATCGGTGCCACGACGCTGTTCAACCCGCTTGCAGCGCACGCCCGCTCGATCGCCGAACGCCTGGTCGCGGAGGCCTTCGGCCAGGAGGCGAGCCTGGTTGTCGCCTCGGGGGAGGGCTCCTGGCTGCGCCAGGATGGGGCCGACGGTCAGTCGGTGATGACCGCCCGCGCCGCGGCCGACCAGGGCCTGGCGCTGGCCGGCGTGACCGTGTTCCAGTTCGATGCTCACGGGCGGTTCGCCCAGCGGATCGATGCCGACCGCGCGACGCTCGCCGACGGCTACTGGGACTTGCAGCGCGCGATCATCTCCCGCCCTGGGCGAGACCCCGAAAGTCACGAAGCCTACACCCTCAAGACCTATCTTACTCGCGAGCGCGCCGGGGAGGCTCTCGGTTCGGAGACCTCGGTGTCCGTCTGGCAGCTCCCCGCCCTGATCGAAGTCGCTGAAAGGGCTGGACTTTCGGCCGCGCGCTACAAGATGCAGTTTGCGCTGCTGGTGTCCCGTCCGATGCTGCTCGTAGCCATGGTCGTTTTAGCCGCCACTGTGTCCCTCAAGTCCTTCCGCTCTGGTGGGATACAGACTATGGTTCTGACGGGGATGGTCGGGGGAATCGGATTTTTCCTGCTGACTGAGGTGTCGCGCCAGATCGGCTTGGCCGGTGTGGTATCGGCTACCGCAGCGGCTTGGGTGCCGATTGTGTTGGCGTTGCTCGTTTCCGTTACGGTGTTGCTGCACCAGGAGGACGGCTGAGTGATGCGTCGAGCGCCGATACCGCACGCGGCGTGCGGACGCGCGCGGGTGGCTGGCCCCTGTTGTGGCCTGCTGCTCGAGCCGGCGCGATACCTGTTCGCGCTGTTGGCGGCGCTGTGCGCGCTCGCTCCTGCCGCGGCCTGGGCGCAGTTC
>JBPYEF010000393.1:0-10576 GCA_051985875.1 Hyphomicrobiaceae bacterium | reverse complement strand
ACGGGGTACCTTTGCCCACGGGCAGGCCTACGTGGCGCTTTCGCGCTGCCGCACCCTGGCCGGCCTGACACTCGCCCGCCGGCTCAGACCCTCCGACATTCTCTTCGATCCTGCCGCGCTGGGCTACCGCCGGCATTTTGCGGCGCTCGGCTGAGCCCTGCGGCCGCCGCGCGTCAAGTAAAAAAACGCCACTGCCCTACGCCCGCCGAACGGCTATACTACGGGGCATGTTGGGATCACCTTCAAAGGTACACGTGCGCGGCGGCAAGCCTGCCGATGCCCCGGCGCTTGCGCGCATCTTCAAGGAGTCGTGGCTGCTCTCCTACCGCGGCATCATTCCCCACCTGCACCTCGAGAGCATGGTCCGGCAGCGCACCGCGGACTGGTGGCGAGACGCCTTGAAGTCGGGCGACAGTACGCTGGTGCTGGAAATGGCCGGCACCGTCGCCGGCTACGCGACGATCGGCTGCTCGCGCCAGCGTGGGCCCTTCCAGGGGGAGATCTACGAGCTCTATCTCGATCCGATCTATCAGGGGCTGGGGCTCGGCGAGCACCTGTTCGAGGGCTGCCGTCACTGCCTCGACATGCGCAAATTGAGCGGTCTGATCGTTTGGGCCCTGCTCGCCAATACGGCCGCATGCGACTTCTACTGGCGCCGCGGCGGGCGTCCCGTCGCCAGCACCTTCACGAAAATCGGTGGCGCGCGGCTCGAGAAAGTGGCCTTTGCCTGGCGCTGAGGCAAGCGACGGCCGGTTCACATCGGACTTCTGCCTTGCGCCCCGTCGGCGATCGGCTCGCGTCGGCAGTCGAACGTTCGCGCCTGCGCGTCGGCAATGTTGCGCGCGAGCCTGATCGCATCGTCATTGGCGAGCGCGTCGATGTAGGCGACATGACAGCTGTCGCGCGCATCGGCCTTGAGGACGACCAGCACATCGCCCGCGCGGTCGGGACTGAGGGTGTGGAAGCGCACGATCATCGCGTAGGGCAGCTGCTTCTCCCCCCTGCGGTCGAAGCGCCACTCGATGGTGGCACGCGCGCTGCCCGGCGCGAACATCGAGTAGGCGGCGCCGAGCGTTTGCCGTGCGGCACGCCGCTTCTCGGGTTCCGCGCCGGCGCTGACGAACTGCCGCAGCCGTCCCTTGGCCACGTACACCGGCATGCCCGCGAGCCCGGAGCAGCGCCACGCCCGACGCACGCCCTCCGCCGCAATCCTCTTGCATACCCTGAGGTCGACCGTCGTATAGAGGCTCTTTACGGGGTTGCCGAGCGCGGCTGCCGGCGGCAACCCGATCCCCGCGGCGATCAGCAGTGCGGTCAGGCGCGTCATTTGCCCGCTGCCCCCCTGGCCTACCTGTCGGCCTTCCCTGAGCCTCGCGGTCGCTGCGGGCTTGTGCGTCATGTGCCGCGCATGCTGTCGTCCGTTCCGGGCGCGATGATGGCGGGGCTACGCGGCAGGAATTGGCCAAAGCCAGAGCGCAGTCTTCCGTACGCGTGCGCGCGTTGCTATACCCCCTCGCAAGCGTCAGGGAACGAGGCCATGGACAAGCTGAAGATCGCGGTGACGGGTGCGGCGGGACGCATGGGCCGCGAGCTGGTGCGCGCGGTGCACGCGCGCTCCGACTGCAGTCTCGTCGGTGCCATCGAGCAGGAGGGATCGCTGGCACTGGGCCAGGACGCCGGCCAGCTTGCCGGGCTCGGCAAGCTCGGCGTGCCGATCGGCTGCGATGCGCTTGAGCTGTTCGCCAAGGTCGACGCCGTGCTGGATTTCACCGTACCGGCGGCCTCGGCCGAGTTCGCCGGCCTCGCCGCCAATGCCCGCATCGTACACGTGCTGGGCACGACCGGCCTCGGGCCGGAGGAGGAGCGCAAGGTCGCGGCCGCAGCACGCCATGCGACCATCGTCACCGCCGGCAACATGAGCCTAGGGGTCAACCTGCTGACCGCGCTCACGCGCCAGGTCGCGGCGGCGCTGGATGCCGACTACGACGTCGAGATCCTGGAGATGCACCACCGCCACAAGGTCGACGCACCTTCCGGCACCGCCCTGATGCTCGGCAAAGCCGCCGCCGCCGGACGCGGCGTCGATCTCGACAAGGTCGGCGTGCGCGTGCGCGATGGGCACACGGGCGCGCGCCGGCGCGGCGACATCGGCTTTGCTTGCCTGCGCGGGGGCAGCGTCGTCGGGGAGCATTCCGTCATCTTTGCAACCGATGGCGAGACGGTCGCGTTGACCCACACGGCGACCGACCGCAGCGTCTTTGCACGCGGTGCGGTGAAGGCGGCGCTCTGGGGCCACGGCCGCGGCCCGGGGCTGTTCAGCATGCTGGACGTGCTCGGCATCGCCGCTGCGGCCGGCGGATCGTAACGGCACGGCGCGCCCGATTGGGCGCAGAATCGGGAGCGAGGCGATGGCCGCAGCGGCCGCAAACGATGATCAGCGCGCGCCTGCCAATGCGCCTAACGGCAGCACGGTCGTGCTCGTGCGCCACGGCGAGAGCGAGTGGAACCAACGCAACCTGTTTACCGGCTGGAAGGATCCGGATCTGACGCAGAAGGGGGTGGCCGAGGCGCACCACGCCGGCCGCCTCATCAAGGCCGAGGGCTTGCATTTCGACGTTGCCTACACGAGCGCCCTGCGGCGCGCAGAGCATACGCTCACCATCATCTTGGCGGAGCTCGGGCAACCGTCGCTCACCGTGCACGCCGACGCACGCTTGAACGAGCGCGACTACGGCGAACTCTCCGGCCTCAACAAGGACGACGCGCGCCGGCGCTGGGGCGAGCGCCAGGTGCACGTGTGGCGCCGCAGCTACGACGTGCGGCCGCCAGGGGGCGAAAGCCTGCAAGACACCGCCGCGCGCGTACTGCCGTATTGGCAGGCGTGCATCCTCCCCGAGCTGACGGCCGGGCGCAACGTGCTGATCTCAGCGCACGGCAATTCCCTGCGCGCGCTGATCATGCGCCTCGAGGGACTGACGGGGGAACAGATCATCGCCCGCGAGCTCGCAACCGGCGCGCCAATCGTCTACCGCATGCGCGCAGACGGGACGATCGGCGAGCGGCGCGAACTGGCTGCCTGAGCACCCCTTGCGGCGAAGCCTGCCGGTCGCGCACCCTCTGGGCGAGGGGGTGCGCGCGGCGTTGACAAGCGCGGCAACCCGCTCACAGAGTTGCAACCACACGACAATAGGGCGTCGTCCCAACACAGGAGGAGGCGCAATGAGGCGATTGCTGCAGGCGCTCGGCAGGGCCGCCGCGGTGCTGACCCTGGTCGGCGCCACCGCCGCGCACGGCAAGGAGTTCAAGATCGGTGTGATCTTCGACGAGACGGGCCCGTTTGCCGGCGGCGGGTCGAAGGCGAACCTGATCGGCACCAAGCTTGCAATCGACATGATCAACGAGCGGGGCGGGGTCGAGGGTTACACGATCGTGCCGACCTATGCCGACGCGCAATCCAAGATCGACGTCGCCCTGAACGAGGCCGAGCGCCTGATCAACGACGTCAAGGTCGACATGTTGATGGGGGTGTATTCGAGCGCGCAGTGCGTGCCGCTGTCCGCCAAGGTAGACGCGGCAAAGAAATTCTGGTGGGCGACGGTATGCGTCGCCTCGGGCGTCCTCAAGGACAAGAACCTCAAGTACGTGTTCCGGCCGACGGTGCATTCCGACCAATACGGCCAGGCCTCCTGCATTTTCCTCAGCGAGATTGCGAAGGCGAAACTCGGCAAGGATCCCGGCGAGCTCAGGGTCGCCATTTTACACGAGGATGGCCCCTACGGCGTCGGCGTGGCGCAGGCCGCCGACGCCAAGTGCAAGGAGCTCGGCATCAAAATCGTGCACAACGAGGGCTACTCGGCAACGTCGACGGACCTTTCGGCGCTGGTTACCAAGCTGCGGCGCGCCCGGCCCGACGTGCTGCTGCACGCCGGCTACAATCCCGACATCACGCTGTTTTTGCGCCAGGCCAAGGAGGCGGGCCTGAAATTCGCCGGCCTGATCGGGCACGGCGCCGGCTATTCGCAATACGGCAAGCTCGAGGAGACATTCGGCAAGGACGTCAATCTGTTCATGGACGTCGATCCGGTGGCGGCGCAGATCCTCGACGCCAAGGCACTCAAGCCCGGGCTCGGGGACCTGATCCAGGAGATGCTCAGGCGCTGGCAGGCGCAGGGCGGGTCGGGGGTCGCGCCGCCGCATCTCTCCATGGGCTTCAACAACACCTACGTGTTCCTCACCGATGTGCTGCCGCGCGCGATCAAGGCGCACGGCGGCATCGATGCCGAGGCGCTGCGTCAGGCCGCGCTCGAAACCGACATCCCGATTGGCGGCACGATCCAGGGTTATGGCGTCAAGTTCTATCCTCCGGGCCAGCCGATGGCCGGGCAGAACGAGCGCGCAATTACGGCGGTGATGCAGTATGTCGACGGCAAGACCAACGTCGTGTGGCCGAAGGAGCTGCGTACGGCGGAGCCGATCCTGCCGCTGCCGCCCGGCCATGCCTATGCACCCTGAAGCGCCCCCTGGCGGCCGTGGCCACGGGGGGTGCCGGGGCCGTGCGCGGCTGCCGTGCACCAAGGTGGAACGGTGATGGCCGGCACCCTGCGTGCGCTGCGGCGCGCCCTGCCGGCGACCCTGATGTTTGCGGGCTTTCTCGCCGTCTGGCAGCTCGCGGTCACTGCCTTTGGCGTGCGCGCTTACCTTCTGCCCTCGCCGCTGTCCGTGCTCGCGGCCATGGGCTCGGGCGAGATACCCTGGGCGAAGCATGTCGCCATCACTGCGGCGGAGATCGTCGGGGGGTTTTTGACCGCGGCCCTGGCCGGGGTGGTGCTCGGCGGCGCGATCGCCTGGTCGGCGGCGCTGGCGCGCGCGCTGACGCCGTTCCTGGTATTCGTCAATACGCTGCCCAAGGTGGCGATCGCACCCCTGTTCCTGATCTGGCTCGGCTACGGCATCCTGCCCAACATGCTGATCGGCGCCCTGATCGGTTTTTTCCCGGTCGTGATCAACACCGCCGTAGGCCTGTCGCAGGTCGATGAGGATATGCTCGATCTCGGCCGCGTGTTCAACGCTCCGAAGTGGAAGGTGTTCGCCAAGATTCGCTTGCCCAACGCCTATCCCTACATCCTGAGCGCCCTCAAGGTGACGGCAACCTCGGCGGTCGTTGGGGCCGTCGTCGGCGAGTTTGTCGCTTCGCAGGCGGGGCTCGGCTATGTCATCATCACCACCCAGAGCAGCATGAACACGCCGGTCGCCTTCGCGGCGCTCGCCTTCATCTCCCTCCTGGGCCTTGCGCTGTTCGGCTGCGTCGGCGTCGTGTCGCGCGCGTTGGTACCGTGGGGGGAGGGCGTCGATCCGTGATGGTCGATCGGCGATGGTCGATTCGTGATGCCTGGGCGAAGGAGGGCTGGCGAATGACTGCGATGACTAAGTTCGCACAGGCGCTCGCGGCATGCATCGCCGCCAGCGCGTTTTTCCTGTCGGCCGCCGCCGCGGCTCCGCAGAAGTTCACCTTCGCGCTCAACTGGTTCGCGGTTGGCGACCATGCCGCCTATTGGGTGGCCCTCGACAAGGGCTATTTCGCCGCGGCGGGCCTCGACGTGGCGCTCGAGACCTCCAAGGGATCGGGAGACGCGATCGCCAAGGTCGATACCGGCCGCGCCGACGCCGGGCTGGCAGACAGCGCGGTGGTCATCGCCGCACTGGCGCGCGACGCCCAGATCAAAATCGTCGGCATGGTGTTCGACCGCACGCCGCTCAATGTCTTTTCGCGCGCGGAGAGCGCCATCCGCCGGCCGAAGGACCTGGAGGGCAAGACCATTGCGGCTCCTCCCGGCGACAGCCAGCGCCAGATCTGGCCCGCCTTCGTCAAGGCCAACGGCATCGACGACAGCAAGGTCACGTGGGTGAATGTAGAGCCTGCGGCTAAGATCGCCGCGCTTGCAGAGAAGCGCGTCGATGCGGTCGCCGATTACACCACGGGGCTGCCCTATTACGAAAAGCCGATGGGCGCCGGCAACGTAGTGATGATGCCCTGGGCCGACTTCGGGCTGGACATGTATTCGATGTCGATCATCGCCAGCGCGCGGACGATGGCCGAGAAGCCCGACGTGCTGCGCGCCTTTCTGCGCGCCGCATACATGGGCTGGCGCGACGTGATGGCCGATCCGAAAGAGGCGCTGGCGATCTTCAAGAAGCGGGTGCCGGAGATCGATGCGACGATCATCGAGCCCAACATGAAGCTCGGGCTGGCGCTGATGCGCACGCCGCGCTACACCGCCAACGGCATCGGCTGGATCGAGCAAGACAAGATGTGCGCCTCGGTCGACCTGGTCAACACCTACATGGGATTGCCGCGCAAGGTCGCGTGCGCGGCGGTGTTCACCGATGCCTTCCTGCCGAAGATCGCCGTGCCGCAGGCCGCCAACTGACGCGACCGATGGTTGCGGCCGCAGGCGTCGGTGCGAGCATCCGGCTGGACCGGGTCGGAATGACCTATGCAACGCGCAGCGGACCCGTCGAAGCGCTGCGCGAGGTCTCGCTCTCGGTGGCACACGGCGAGTTCCTGTCCGTGGTCGGTCCGAGTGGTTGCGGCAAGTCGACCCTGCTGCGCATCATCGCCGGACTGCGCGCCGCCACCTCCGGCGCGGTCAGCGTCGACGGGTCCGCGGTCGCCGCCCCGGTGGCGAGGGTCGGGATGGTGTTTCAGGCGCCAGTGCTCTTGAAGTGGCGCACGATCATCGACAACGTGCTGCTGCCGGCAGAGCTTGCGGGCCTGCCCGTCGCGCGCTACCGGCAGCGCGCACGCGATCTGCTTGCCTTGGTCGGCCTCGGTGAGTTTGCCGGCAAGCGGCCGAGCGAACTGTCGGGCGGCATGCAGCAGCGGGCGAGCATTTGCCGCGCGCTGCTCCTCGACCCACCGCTGCTGCTGATGGACGAGCCGTTCGGCGCGCTCGACGCCATGACGCGCGACGAGCTGAACTTCGAGCTTTTGCGCATCTGGGGCGAGGCCCCTGCGGCCGGCGTCCCTGTGGCCGGCGCCGGACGCAAGACCATCGTCTTCGTCACCCATTCCATCGAGGAGGCGATCATCCTGTCGGACCGCGTGGTGGTCATGTCGGCGCGCCCGGGCACGATCGTGACGGTGCGCGCCATCGATTTGCCGAGGCCACGGAGCATCGAAACCCGCGCCTCGGAGGGCCTCGGGAGATTATCGCTCGAGATCTACCGGGCATTGCAGCACCGCAACCATTGAGCGCCGCGACAACCCCGGTCGCCCGCTCGGTCAGGTGAGCGCCGCAACGAGGGTGTGCGCGGTGCGCAGCAACCGCCCGTCGTCGCGGCGCATGCCGATCAACTGCACGCCGATCGGCAGGTCGTCGGCCTGCAGCAGAGGCAGGCTGACGGCCGGCACGCCGAGATACGTCCAGAAGGCGCAGAACACCGGATCGCCCGTGTAGGCGAGCCCGCGCGGCGCCGGCCCGGGCGCGGCGGGGGTCAGCAGCGTGCCGTACTCGGCGATCACCTCCTCGACAGTGCGATACAGTGCAGCGCGCGCGTTCAGTGCCTCGACGTAGGCGCTGCCGGTGACCCGGCGCCCCTCCTCGATGCGCTGCGCCAGACCCTTGCTCAGCAACCCCGGACTCTTGTCGAGCAGCGGACCATAGTAGGCGGCAACCTCCACGCCCTGCACCGTCCGCGCCGCGGCAACGCCGCGCGCGGTGGTGATGTCGAGCGAGACCTCTTGCACCTGCTTGCCGAGGCGCGCGGTCAGCGCGCCGAACGCCTCGCGCGTGGCCGGGTCGACCTCGGACCAGGCATGCGTCTTGACGAAGGTGAACGCATTTGGCAGCGGCCACTCCTGCCTGGTCATCCCCAGCAGCTGCGGGCGGCTGCCGGTGATGCTCGCTTCGTCGCGCAGATCGAAACCCTGCATGGCGTCGGTGAGGAGTGCCAGGTCCTCGACCGAACGCCCGAACACCCCAACGGTATCCAGCGTATGCGATTGGGTCAGCACGCCAGGGCGTGGGATGATCCCGAGCGTCGGCTTGAACCCGTAAACCCCGCAGTACGCGGCCGGCCGTATCACCGATCCAGCCGTCTGCGTGCCGACCGCGCCCGGCACCATGCCGTCGGCGACGCTCGCCGCCGATCCCGACGAAGAGCCCCCGGGGGTGTGATCGGTATTGCGCGGATTGCGCGTCACCGCCGGCGTCAGGTTTGCAAGCTCGGTGGTCACGGTCTTGCCGATGATCACTGCACCGGCCCTGCGCAGTGCGGTCACGCAGGTTGCGTCCTCTGCGGGAACGCGTCCTTTGAACGCGGCGCTGCCATGCTCCGTCGGCATGTCCGCGGTGTCGATGACGTCCTTGATGCCGACCGGGACGCCGTGCAGCGGGCCTACGCCCCTCCCCTGGCGCAGCTGCACGTCGGCGGCCCGACCCTGGGCGAGCGCGTGCTCGTGATCGATTGCCGCCCAGGCGTGGATCTCGCGCTCGCGCTCGGCGATGCGCGCGAGGCAGGCGGCAACCAGCTCCTCCGAGCTCGCCTCGCCCGCGGCGATCATGCGCGCAGCGGCGCACGCGCCAAGCTCGCGCAGATCCGATTGCGATAGCGCCATGCTTCTTCTCCTCGACGATCGCCCGAGCGCGGCGGCAGGCGTCGGCTGCTGCGCATCTCGGCAACGCTAGCATGGCCGCTAGCCGGCCGGCAGCGGCGATTGTCGCCGCGGCCCCGACCGCACCTTCCGGGACAGCGCTGGCCGATCACCGCGGCGGGGCGCGCGACGGGCGCTCGAGCTCTCCGGCCAACGCCTGACGCAGCAGCCGCGCGACGTGCACCGCCGCGCGCCCCGCGCCGTCGCGGATCTGATGGCGGCAAGAAAAGCCATCGGCGACGATCAGGGTATCGGACTTCGCCTTGCGCGCCGCCGGCAGCAGCGACAGCTCGCCCATGGCCATCGACGCGGCATAGGTGTCCGCAGCGTAGCCGAATCCGCCGGCCATTCCGCAGCAGCTCGATTCGACCGGCGCGACCTCGAGGCCATCGACGAGGGCAAGGGTCTCTGTTACCGCGGGCATGGCGCCGAACGCCTTCTGATGGCAATGCCCGTGCAGCAGCACTTTTCCACTGCCGCGGGCGATCGGACGGGCGACGCGGCCCGCCGCGACCTCACCGGCGAGGAACTCTTCAAACAGCTGCGCGTGGCGCGCAAGGCGCGCGCTGGCGGCACCCGGCAGCATGGCCAGATACTCGTCGCGCAGCGTCAACAGGCAGGATGGCTCAAGCCCGACGATCGGCGCCCCGCGCGCCAGAAGGGGCTCTGCCGCCGCCAGCACGCGCAGCGCTTCGGCGCGCGCAGCGCCGACGAGGCCGGAGGCCAGAAAGGTGCGCCCGCAGCACAGCGGCCTGGCCCCGTGTTCGGCGGCGAGCAGGGGAACGACGCGGTAGCCGAGACCGGCGAGCACGGCGGCGGCATCGCGCAGATTTTCCGGCTCGAAGTAGGTGTTGAACGTGTCGGCGAACAGACCGACCTCGCCCAGCGCGCCGCTGCCGGCGGCGCCGGCCAGATGCGCATGGCGGAACACATCGCGGCGCCAGCGCGGCAGCGGCCGTGCTGCGGAGAACCCCGTGAGGCGCTCGGTCAGCCACCCCGCGCCCGGGATGGCGTCGCGCGCGTTGAGCAGCGGAGCGAGGTACCGGGCGTAGGGTGCGTAGCGCGGCAGATAGGCGGTGAGCCGATCGCGCAGGCTGAGGCCGCGGCGCCGGTTGGCCGCTGCCAGCACCTCGATGCGCATCTTGGCAACGTCGACCCCGGTTGGGCACTCCCGCCGGCACGCCTTGCACGCGACGCACAGGCGCATGGTCTCGAGCATCGCCTCGGAGCCGAGCGCATCGGGACCGAGCTGCCCGGAGATCGCAAGCCGCAGCGAGTTGGCGCGCCCGCGGGTCACATCGCGCTCATCGTGCGTGATGCGAAACGACGGACACATCACGCCGCCGGCGAGCTTCCGGCACTCGCCGTTGTTGTTGCACATCTCGACCGCGCCCTGGAACCCGCCCCCGGCCCCGCTGTAGCCCGACCAATTGAGGGCGGTGGCGAATGGCGGCACGTGGTAGTCCGGCCGGTAGCGGAACAGCGTGCGGTCGTCCATGCGCGAGGCGCGCACGATCTTGCCGGGATTGAGCAGGCCGCCGGGATCGAAGCGATCCTTCACCACCTCGAACAGGCGCGCGGTTTTTGCCCCATACATCGCGCTGTGGAATTCGGAGCGCACCAGCCCGTCGCCGTGCTCGCCGGAGTGGGATCCCTTATACTGCTTGACCATGGCGAACGCCTCCTCGGCGATGGCGCGCATGGTCCTCACGTCCTGCTCGAGCTTGAGATTGAGCACGGGGCGCACGTGCAGGCAACCGACGGAAGCGTGCGCGTACCAGGTGCCCCGGGTGCCGTACTTGGCAAAGATAGCCGTGAGCCGCTCGGTGTAGTCGGCGAGGTGCTGCAGCGGCACGGCGCAGTCCTCGATGAACGAGACGGGCTTCCCCTCGCTCTTCATCGACATCATGATGTTGAGCCCGG
>JBPYEF010000392.1:0-6896 GCA_051985875.1 Hyphomicrobiaceae bacterium | reverse complement strand
CGAAATTGGCGGCCGATCGGCTCCCCTGCTGGGTGTGGGAAACAACGGCGCTGACGGTCGCGAGCACGTTTTTGACGCGATGGTCGAGCTCGGCAACCAAGACGCGTTGCCGCTCCTCCGCCCGCTTGCGCTCGGTCACATCGATGTTGACGCCAATCACCCGTTGTGGACCGCCGTCGGCATCGTAGGCAATGAAGCTGCGCGACTCGATCCACCGCATGCCGCGGCCGGGAAGGACAATGCGGTATTCCACGGTGTACTCGCAGCGCCGATCCGCGAAGGCCTGAAGACGAAGCCCTTGCAAGCGCCCAACGTCTTCCGGGAGCGCCCTGCCGCGCCACGCGCTGCGCATCGTCTCGATCGTTCCCTCGGGCAACCCGTGGATGGCCGCATACCCCTCGGAGACCTGCATCTTGTCGGCATTGACGTCGTAGGCGTAGCTGCCTACGAGGGCGACCTTGCTAGCGAGGGCGATTTGCGCGTTGCGCTCCGCGAGCGCCAGCTCCGCGTTCTTGCGCTCGCTGATATCGAGCGTCATGGTGACGACACCGACGACCGCGCCACTCCCATCGCGCAGCGGTGTGGAGTAGAGCATGATAGGCACGCGTGCACCATTTGCCCGCTCGAGTATTGCCTCCCGTCCCGGTTCAACGCGTCCGCGTTCGAGCGCAATCTGCGTCGGGGAATTTTCGAGTGCCATCGGCGCACCGCTCACGTGATACAAGCGGGAAAAATCGGGCCACTTGTCCACTCCCAGCTTCGGCCTTGCTCCCCAGAGGTCGACCGCACCTTCATTGCAATAGGTGATGCGACCAGTTGCATCCGTCACATAGATGGAGGCGGGCAGGGCGCCGAGCAGCTCGCGCGATACGCGTTCGCTTTCCTGCAGTCTTGCCTCGGCGTGTTTGCGCTCGGTGATATCGCGGGTAACGCCAAGCAGTTGCAGGGGTTGGCCGTCCGCACCCCGCACAACCGCACCTTCGAGCGCAACCCAGCGTTCTCGACCGCTGTGCTCCCGATCCGTGCGCGGTGCGAGGCGGTATTCGGTCCTGCTGCTTGCGCCGGTGCGCGCCCCTGCCACAAAGGCGGCGTCCAGAGTGGCAAGATCATCCGCATGGACCTGCGACCGCATCTCCGCGAGTGTTTGCAGCGGCGCGCCCGTGCCATGCCCGTGAATGCGCCGATCGCGGACGTCGTTTTCGAAGCGGCCATCCTTCAGGTGAAGGCTCCAGGTACCAAGTTCGGCCGCATCGAGGGCTAGCTGTAGCCGGTGGTTGCCGCTCTTGAGCGCCGCCACGTATTCCCGCCGTTCGGCGAACACCGCAGCGAGGACGAGCGTACACACCGAGATCACGAGCAATGCCGCTTGCGCGGCATACACGCGCTTGATGAGCAATATGCTGGGGTCACCCAGACGGCCGATGCCGAAAGTGATCGTCCAGTCTATTGCCAAGGCGAAGATGAACGCCGCGGCCGCGGCAAACACCGGGCGGCAGCGGGCCGCCAGCCAAAGCAGCAGCGGTAAAATCAAGCTAATGGGTAGAATGGTGAACCAATAGTCTCTGGGCGAGGCGAATCCGATTGCGCTGACCAGCGCGAGCAGCGCAACCAAGAGAAGCCCTTCTGCCACCTCCAGCGCCGGTGGCGTGTCGCGCAGCGTGCGGGCGAGTCCGATGACCAGTGGGGCAACGGTCAGGACGCCCAGAGCGTCGGAAGCGAACCAGTTCAACCAAGTTATCAGGAATGGCGTCCCTGAGTTGTGGAACAGCAGGAATCCAGCCGTCCCTCCAACTCCCGAAACCGCTGTTGCAGCGGCCGCCGCGCCAATGAGACCCTGCACGCTGCGCACGTTGCCGAGGCTGAAACCCGATCCGAAGTGGCGGTTGATCAGCCATGCGAACAGCACGGCTTCTCCCGCATTACACAGGGCGAAGACCGCTGCGGCCCCCAAATTGCGGTCGCCCAACAGATTGGCCGCGACGGTCGCACACATCACCCCGACGACCACCGGCCACCGCGCCCTGAGCCCATACGCTGCGAGGACGCCAGCGGAGATACCGGCAGCGGGCCAAAGCACCGCCACGCCATCGGGTCGGGTTAGGAGGGCAAGGCTGAGACGGGCGGCAAGGAAGTAAGCGATGCCGACCGAAATCGCGAGCCCGACGCCGACCCACGACAGCATCACACCGTGACCGGCATCCGCGCGGCGCGCCGTCTGCTGCGACAGGTTCCGCTGCATGAAGCACTCTCCTGAACGTCGGTGTAACGAATGTAGGAGATTGTCGGTGATAGACCTAGAGCAGAATCCAGTCTCACCAATAGCTTGTGTTATTTTGTTAACGGCGCTGGCGATATGATGCGCCAGCAGACATCGTCCGTCGGCGGCAAGCCGCCGCAACGAGACCCAGGACCGGTCCGTCGCCGCCTTCGCCACGCGGCGGCCTTCTGCTGCTGGGTTGAGCGCGTCATTGCGCCGAAGAAATGCGCCGCCCCAGCACAGCCAATCAGCCGGCATCCAAGTGTGCGTTGCCCGGGGCACGCATTTTGCACCTTCTCTGCATGCGCTCTGCCTAAGTCCTGCATGTGTCCGGCATGCGTCCTGCATGTGCCGCTCGTCGCTTTTTGCCGTCAGAGCTTATAGGATCACTGGTCCACTGCGCGAGAGCGCATGAGAGGAGTGATGTGGCGTATGGCCGATGATGATGCTGCACAGCGCCTTGCCATGGAATGCGCCGACGCGATGTGGGCCACGGATCGTGCGAGCCAGGCCATGGGGATGAAAGTCGAGAGTGTGGCCCCCGGTAAAGCGAGCGTTTCAATGACCGTGAGGCGGGAAATGGTCGGTCCGGGCGGCCTCTGCAGCCGCGGGGCAATATTCATGCTCGCCGACAGCGCGCTGGCGTTTGCCGCCAATACGCGCGGCCATAGGGTGGTGGCCCAACACTGTGAGATCGCATTCGACAACGGCGTGGGGTCAGGCGAGCAGCTTGTGGCTAACGCGTACGAGCGACACCTCTCCGACCGCAAGGGTATATACGACGTGCGCGTCCAAACGCGCGCTGGCACGGTGGTGGCAGAACTGCGCGGACATTCCCATACCCTCGCGGAGCGTCTTGTGGGCCAGGTTCGGCAAAGCGAACCGTGACCGGACGGCATCGCCCTTTGCCTCCGGGGGCGCGCGACGGCGAACGCGTCACGGCGTTCGAGAGGGGCACTGGCGCCTTCCGACTGGGCTGCCCCGACGTTTGCGGCCGGTGCAGGGGGATGGCAAGCGGGAACGCGGCTTGCGCCTTATGGACTGCTGCCCCTCCGGGTCGCCGAGGGGCGGTGAGGACGGCCCTGTGTTAACGGCCCTGTGTTAACGGCCCGGTGTTAACGGCCCTGTGTTAACGGCCCTGTATTAACCGCCCTGTATTAACCGCGCTGTATTAACGGCCCGGTGTTTGCTCACGGCGCTCGGCTTGTCGCCGCAGCGTCCCTGCGGCGCGTCTAGGCGGTTGCACGCGCAGGGTCTTCGTCGATGGGCAGGCCAAGCTCACGACGGATCGACTTGTGGTAGTGCGCGAGCGCCGGCTCGTTGCGGCCGTAGACCACATGGCTTTGCGCGCGTGAGCCGAAGCCCAGTTGCATGCTCCGGCTTGCCGGGAAGTCCTCGGTCGTGATGACCTTGAGCGCCAGCGCCAAATTCGCGTCCCAGTGTCGCTTCTCGTCTTCGGTTTCGACGGGCTTTGGGATGTAGAGCGAGGTCTCCATCACCGCGCGATCTGTCCGCCCGTCCACTGGGAACATGCGGAATATCTCCATGTGATCGCCCTGCGGGGAGAAGATCGTGTTGGCGAACATCGAGTAGACAATCGTCGTGTTCCACATCAGGTCCCACTCGCTCTCCGGCGTGGTCCGCAGTCGATCGAGCTTGGTACGTCCAAAGACGAGGCGGAAATTGGGGCCGAAGGGAGCGAAATCGCCCACGTTGTGCACGAGGATGCCGCTGAGCGACTCCTTGTGCAGGAAGCCAAAGTGGTAGCCTTCGTGGAACGTGTCGACGAGCAGCTTCCAGTTCATCTGCTCGTGGTGCACGTGGCGGTCGTGCAAATGGTAGCTATCAAGCTTCCACGATGCGAGGTCGGCCTGCAGCCCGTTGAGCCACGGGTCGATGTCGAGCTCGGTGGGGCGGTCGGCCGTTGGCGTCGGCAGCACCCATACCATGCCGTACTTCTCGGCGAGCGGCAGCGGAGTGAGGCCCGGCCGCTCAGCGCGTACGCCCGGAAACGCTGTCGCCTCATCAGGAACGCCACGGAGCATTCCATCATTGCCATAGGTCCAGCCGTGGTAAGGACAGGTGAAGCTGCCTGCGCTGCCCCAGCCCTGGGCCACCTTGGCGCCGCGATGACGGCAGGCATTGAGGAATGCTCGAAGCCTCCCGTCGCTGCCTCTCACGGTGAGGATCGGGACACCGGCAAAGTCGTCGGTGCGGTAGGCGCCTACCTTGGGCCAGTCGCAACTGAGTCCCATCACCAGGGGTCGTCTCCGGATCAGGAGCTCCTCCTCTTGCTTGTGCCGCTCGGGGCATGTGTACGCCTTCACCTCATTGCGCCATGGCGTATCGGCCATAGCGGTCGTCTTGGTGTCGACGTAGCGCAGCAACGTCTTGAGGATTCCGATCTCCGCCGCTCTGTCCATGTTTGGTCCCAGCACAGAATGACCCAGGTCGATCTTAGTACCCGGGGTCGGTGCCGGACTAGTCCATTGTTGGCGGCAGCACGTGCGTACGGCTACTGAAGCGCAGCATGGCGGCTCTTGCAGCCCTGAAGCAGTCCCGAGCGGAGCGGCAACAGCCCGGCGATATGTCTCACGAGCGGCGGCGCGCCAGGGCGTGCGGGCACCACGCGTTCGCTGGAGCAAACGGAAGCAAGGGCCCCGCTGACCCATGCGAGCGTGCGGTGAAGGCGTGCGCGCCGCGGCGGCGCCGCATCGGCGCAAGAATAGGTCGAGGCTTGCGCTTGGGAGCTCGGCGCAGTTGCGCGCGCCAATCAGTGTACGGCCAATCCAGCCAACGGAACAGGATGCCGAGAATGTCCCGGCTCTTGTGGCGCTCCCGATCCTCCTATAGGGTGGTCGGCGATGGGGATGGGGTTCCCCGAAACCGCTCTACGAGCTGATGACCCCTACCGCAAGCGCGGTGGGGACCTTCGTTACCCGCCGATGTGCGGGTTTTTTCGTGCCGCGCAGGCGGCGAGCGAAGGGGAGCGGTGAATGGACAATATCTGGCTTCAGTCTGCGCTGTGGATCGGGCTGGCGTTGCTCGCCGCCGTTGCGTCGATGTGGGTGACGATATCGGCGGCGCTGTTCGAGATCGTCATCGGTGCGATCGCGGGCAACAGCGTCGGCCTGCACCTCACACCGTGGATAGACTATATCGCGAGCTTCGGCGCCGTCGTTCTGACATTTCTCGCCGGCACCGAAATCGACCCGCACGTGGTACGGAGGCATTTCTGGTCGAGCGCAACCATCGGACTGATGGGATTTTTTGCGCCCTATCTCGGGTGCCTGCTATTGGCAAGGTACGGCCTTGGCTGGCCGTGGCCGCAGGCCCGGATCGCCGGCATAGCGCTTTCGACCACGTCGGTCGCCGTCGTCTATGCCGTGATGGTCGAAACGGGCTTTAACCGCACGGAACTCGGCAAGATCATTCTGGCAGCGTGCTTCATCAATGACATCGGCACGGTGCTCGCGCTCGGACTGATCTTCGCCAACTACAACATATATCTGCTGCTATTTGCGCTCGTCACCATTGCCGTGGTCGCGATTTTGCCATGGATCGTGCGACCGCTCTTTAGCTGGTGGGGAAATCGCGCCAGCGAACCCGAGATCAAATTTCTCTTCGTCGTGCTGTTTTGCCTGGGTGGACTTGCGAACTTGGGAAAAAGTGAGGCTGTTTTGCCGGCTTACCTTGTGGGCATGGCACTCGCCTCGTACTTCAAGGGAGAGAAGGAACTGCAACGCCGCATACGCGCGATCTGCTTCGCTTTCCTGACACCCTTCTACTTTCTCAAAGCAGGCTCGCTGATCGAGGCGAATGCTCTGCTCGGTGGCCTAGGGCTCATCACTCTGTTCCTGGCGATGAAGATGGCCACAAAGTTCCTGGGAATCTTGCCGCTGACGCGGTTCTTCGCGTTCGGCAGGCGCGAGGGTATGTATACGACGTTGATGATGTCGACCGGGCTGACCTTTGGGTCCATCTCCGCCCTGTTCGGTTTGACCAACCACATCATCGATCAAGCGCAGTACACCATCCTGCTCACCGCCGTAATCGGCAGCGCGGTAGTGCCCACCGTCATGGCACAGATCTGGTTCAAGCCGCACTTCGAGCCATTGGAAGAAGACGCTTGACGCGTGCGTTCGTGAGCCAAGCGCCTCACTGCTGCGCATTGCCGCACGCAACCCGCTGCCGGCGCTTGCGCCAACGCTCAAGCTCGATACCGCCTGGCCGCGCGGGCTGGGCGTCGTGACGCCGGTGGGTGCCGCGGGGCGGTAACGAGATTTTATCCGCGCGATCTTTGCATTGCCTTGAGTTCGCCGCGAAAGGCGGGCTGACATTCCCCGCGGCAAAGGAAACCGCTGCCCGGCGGCTCATATTATCCGGGAGATATCTACCGCAGCCTAAGGCTGCATAGTTCTGTACGAAAACGACCGAACTTGTAACTGTCCTTCGCGATCGAAGCAAAGTACGAGCAAGACATTATGGCGGCGCTGCTGGGGGTGCTACGGCTCGCAAGGGGAGGGCGGGAATGCAGCTGGTGTTTTTGCCCATTCGCGGCGTCGATCAAATGATTTTCGTGCCTGCTGCAGGGACAAGGTGTGCATTGCTGAGTAAATGAGGCGAATGCGGATGTGGA
>JBPYEF010000391.1:0-20900 GCA_051985875.1 Hyphomicrobiaceae bacterium | reverse complement strand
GTGTCCGCGCGCTGCCCGGGCTGAAGGCCGGCAGCGTCGAGCTCAACGACGCCGTGCTCGTCGTCACCGGCACGGCCAGCGACGCCGCGACGACCAAGGCAATTCGCGCCCGCTTGCGCGCGGCTCTGCCGGCCAGCATCACCCTGCGCGAGCAGATTGCCACCGCGGAGCCGCCGCCGCCCGCGAGTCGGCCTGCGCCCGCGGCGAGCGACGGGCCGCCGACATCCTCAGCCCCTCGCGCCGAGGTGACGCCGCCCGACGGTGCCGCCGGCAAGGCGCCGCTTCCTGCCGCAGCGGCCGAGGCTACCGCACCGGCGGCCGTCGCCAGCGCGCCGAGCGAGTCTGTGCAATTGCCGCGCGTTCTGAGCAACGGCGACCCGCGCACGCAAGGCTGCCGAGATGCGCTCGCCGATGCCGCCGAGTCCGGGGTCATTCTTTTTCGCCTCGGCAGCGCCGAGCTCGATGCGACGAGCTTTGCAACCCTCAACCGGTTGGCCAAGGCCGCCCAATCCTGTCCGGACATGTTGATCGAGGTTGCCGGCCACGCCAGCGCCGACGGCAAGGAAGCCGTCAACCAGCGGCTGTCGCTGCGCCGCGCGCAATCGGTCGTCGGCTACCTGGTCCGCGTCGGCGTCGATCGGCAGCAGCTCGAAAGCGTCGGCTTCGGGGCCTCGCGGCCGATCGCGCCCAACGATAGCATCGAGCACATGGCGAAGAACCGGCGCATCGAGTTCACGGTGCGTCCGAAGTAGGTCGCGCGCCGGGGCCGCTTGGCGAACGGCGAGGGGGTGAGGACTATTCGCGCAAAAGGCACGGGTTATGGACTATCTCGTCGTTAAGCTCGGGTGGTGGTTGGCCGCCGCGTTCGCCATCGGCCTCGTCACGGGCTGGCTGTCGTACAGCCGCAAGTAAGCAGGGTGGTGCGATGGGCCGTTCGGGGAGCGCGTGATGCTGGCGCTATACCTGCAGATCTTGCTGCTGATGCTGGGCGCCTACCTGTGCGGTGCCGTCCTCGCCGCGGTCGTGCGCCGAGGTTTTGTCATCCGGGCGCGGCCGCTGCCCGCCCTCACGCGCCCTGTCGAACCGCTTCCAGAGCTGGCGCGGACGCCGGCGACGGCACGCTTCGGCCGCGCCGCGACGGCGGTCGAGCGCGCCGAGCCTGCCGCGCGCATTGCCGAGACGGTCGCTGCCGCCGGCGCAGCGTCGCCCGTGCGCGTCGAGGACGCGCCGCAGGCGGCTCGGCAGGCCGCGGCTGCCGACCCGGAGGCGCCACCCGAGGACCTGCAGCGGATCCAGGGCATCGACGCGGCTACGGCATCCGCTTTGAAGCAGCTGGGCGTCCGCAGCTACGCCGAGATCGCCGCGTTCACGCCGGCCGAGGTGCGCCGCATCAGCGCCGCGCTTTTGCTCGACGGCCGCATCGGGAGGGAGAACTGGATCGAGCAAGCCGAGGTGCTGGCGCGGGGCGGGGAGACGCAATTCGCGCGGCGGCGCGCGCGCGGGGAAACCGCCAGCGCCGCACCGACGGCCGATGAAGGAGAACCGCGCCCGCTGAGCACGGAGCCGAGCGTGGAAGCTAACCTAAGGGATGGGGAGGTGGCCGCCGCGGCGGCCGAAAACGGGCTGGCCGCAGCGCCGGTGGCCAGCGCCGATTATCGGCCCGACGAACCGCCGCCTGTAGGCTCCTCGCAGCAGGGGGCCGATCAGCGTGCAGATGCGCTTCGCGCGCCGGCGGCGGAAGCCCCTGCAACGGATCAGGCGCCGGCGCTTGCCGCGGCAGCCGCCAGCACGGACCCGGACGTGGCCGGGCGCGCGGCCTTCGCGGCCGCTCAGCCCTCCGAGCTGCCCGTCGCAGCGCGCGCGGTGCCTGCGGCACCGGCGCCGCACGATGATCTGCTGCGCATCCTCGGGGTGACGCAAGAGCTCGCCGCGCTGCTCGCGCGCGAGGGTGTGCTGCGCTACTCCCAGATCGCCCAGTGGTCGACGGCCGACGTGCGGCGCATCGAGGAGCGACTCGGGGTTTTGGATGTCATTGCCCGCGAGAATTGGATCGAGCAGGCGCAAATCCTCGGCCGCGGCGGCGACACCGCGTTCTCGCGCGAGTACGATCGTCGCGACGACGCGGCAGCGCCGCACCCGGCCGCTGCGGCTCCAGCGGGGGAAGAGGGGCGCGAGGCGGTGAACGTGCTCGGCTCGCTGCGCTCGGTGCGCGCTGAGGCTTACCGCAATCCGGAGCCGGGACCACAAGCCGCCCAACGCGCGGCGAGCCGGGACCGGGTGTTGCGCTCCCAGCGCTCCGACGATCTGAAGCGTATCCGCGGCATCGGCGTGCTGATCGAGAAGAAGCTCAACACCATGGGGATCTTCGGCTACGAGCAGATCGCCAACTGGACAGCGGAGGACATCGATCGGGTCAGTCAATCGCTGGACTTCAAGGGGCGCATCGAGCGCGAGAACTGGGTGGAGCAGGCCCGCATCCTGGCGTCGGGTGGGGCCACCGAATTTGCACGCCGCTTCGATCGCGGTGAGGTTGAGTCGAGCCGCTCTCGCAGCTGACGGGGCGCGTGCCCCTGGCCGCGCATGCAGATGCCCCATGGCACGCGATGTGCCATATGTAGATGCCACACGTGTAGATGCCACACGCAGAGGCAAGTGTTTAGCGTTGCCGCGACCGCCATGCCGCGCCGGGCCAAGAACATCCTGTTCATCATGTGCGACCAGCTGCGCTGGGACCACCTGTCGTGCTACGGGCATCCGAGGCTGCGCACCCCCAACCTCGACGCGCTAGCCGCGCGCGGGGTGCGCTTTACCCGCGCCTACGTGCAGTCACCGGTATGCGGCGCCTCGCGCATGAGCTTCTACACCGGGCGTTACGTGCAGTCGCACGGCGCCAGCTGGAACGGTGTGCCGCTGAAAATTGGCGAGATGACCCTTGGCGACTACCTGCGCCCGCTCGGAGTGCGCACGGCCTTGGTCGGCAAGACGCACATGCGCGCCGATCGCGAAGGCATGGAGCGCCTCGGCATCGATCCGCAGTCGGTGATCGGGGTGCGCGTTGCCGAATGCGGCTTTGATCCCTTCGAGCGCGACGACGGTCTGCACGCCATTGGCCCCGACGGTCGCTACGATCCGCAGCTGCCGCGCTACAATCGCTATCTCAACGACCGCGGCTACGGCGGGGACAATCCCTGGCACGATTGGGCCAATGCGGCCGCGGCCGAGGATGGTCGCCTTGCCTCGGGCTGGGCGATGCGCCATGCGCGCCGGCCCGCGCGTGTGCGCGAGGAGGATTCCGAGACGCCCTACATGACGCGCCGCGCCATGCAGTGTATCGACGCGGCGGGGGATGGGCCCTGGTGCCTGCATCTCTCCTACGTCAAGCCGCACTGGCCCTACCTCGCGCCCGCCCCCTACAACGACATGTACGGCGTCGCGGACATCCTCCCCGTCGTGCGTTGCGAAGACGAGCGGCGCGACCCGCACCCGATTTATGCCGCCTTCATGGACCTCAAAGCGAGCCGGACTTTCTCGCGTCCGGGCGTCCGCGAAGAGGTGATCCCGGTATACATGGGCCTCATCAAGCAGATCGACGATCAGCTCGGTCATCTGTTCGCGTTCATGCAGGATCGCGGGCTGTTCGACAGCACGCTGATCGTGTTCACCTCCGATCACGGCGACTATCTCGGCGACCATTGGCTCGGCGAGAAGGATCTGTTCCACGAGCCATCGGTCCGCATCCCCCTGATCATCTACGATCCGGCGACCGAAGCCGACGCATCACGCGGCAGTGCGTGCGACGCCCTGGTGGAGGCGATCGATCTGCTGCCGACGTTCCTCGACGCGCTCGGCGCCGATCCTGCGAACCAAGGGCACCGCCTCGAGGGCCGCTCGCTGGCCCCGCTGCTGCGCGCAACGGCGGTACGCTGCTGGCGCCGCTTTGCCATCAGCGAATACGACTACGCTCAGTTGCCGATCGCGACCAAGCTCGGCGTCGCGCCGCGAGACGCACGCCTGTTCATGGTCGCCGACGCGCGCTGGAAATACGTGCACGCCGTCGGCTTTCGGCCGATGCTGTTCGATCTGGAGCACGACCCCAACGAGTTTCGCGATCTCGGAGCCGATCCGGCGCATGCTGGCGAACGGGCGCGCCTGGCGACGGCGCTGCATGCTTGGGGCCTGCGCCAGTCGCAGCGGACTACCCGCTCGGAAGCGGAGCTACGTGCGGCCCGAGGCCAGTCGCAGCGCCGGGGCATCCTGATCGGCGCGTGGGACGAGGCCGACTTTCCCGACGAGCTGTGGGGCGCCTACCGCGGCGCGCGCAACTGAAGCGACCTTTCCAGGCTGGTGCCGAAGCCGGCATCACGATCGCCATTGCGCGGGATAGGCCAGGGCATGATTGGCGAGCACGGCGTGACGCAGCGGGGATCGCGGCAGGCGAGCAAGTCTGCCGGCTGCTGTCGCGCCATGGCGTACCCGGGCTGCTGGTCGCCGCCGCAAGCGATCGGCGTCCGCAGTGCGCGCCGTGGGGGGCCGCATCGCCGCCCGCAGCAACGCTTGCGGCCCTGTTGAGCGGGGCCTAGGTTGCCGGCGAAGTCGCGCAGGTGAGGGTATTGGCGGCGCCCGAGTAGCGCGCGGAGGGAAAGCGGCATGCCACGCGTGACGTTCACGGCGAACATTCAGCGCCACGTTGCCTGTCCGGCGGTCGAGGTGCCGGGAAAGGACGTGCGCGAGGTCCTGGAGGCCGCATTCGCCGGCAACGCCGCCGCTCGCCGCTACGTGCTGGACGATCAGGCCGCCCTGCGCCGCCACATGGCGATCTTCATCAATGGGGTGCAGATCCGCGATCGCACCAAGCTGACCGACGCAGTACCGGCGGACGGAGAGGTCTACGTCATGCAGGCCCTGTCCGGCGGCTGAGCTGCCTCTAGCGCCCTTCCCGCCACCAGCACAGGGCGAGCAGGGCCAGCAGCGCTGCGAGGGCCGCCGCTCCCGTGAACATTGGAATGAGCTTCACGCCGCGTGTCACGTAGGCCTCGCGGTCCTTGAGGCCGAGCCAGCCCGAGCCGGCCAGCACCCGCGCGTTGGCCAACATGGAGATGCGCGGCAGCTCGACACTGGTTACACCCGCGCTGGCGAGAAGTCCGCGGCTGCGCGTCCAGAACACGCCGCCTCCCGTGGCTTCGATCAGTGGCCGGAGCTTTTCCCCGGTCGCCGTCACTTCGCTCATCTCGCGCGCGTCCTCGATCCCGGCCTGCGCCACGGCGTGCAGTTCTCCGCTCTCGGACGGCGTCTGCAGCTTGTAGAGGCCGGGAGCCTTGACGTCGAGGGTGGACCGCCACACGCCGGGCCCGGCCTTATCGAGCGTGGCCTGCGAGGTTTCTCCGCCCGGCGCCGAGATCTCGACCGGCGGCACGTCGTCCTTCATCGAACGGCGCTCGATCGTCAGCTTCAGTCCCTTGGCGGAGGCGGTGAGCCGCTCCTCTTCCAGGTCCGGCTCTTGCATGAGCCAATGGGCGAGGCGGCGCAGGAGGTCCGTGTGCGGGCCCCCGCCGTCGTAGCCGCGCGCCCACAGCCAGGCGTGATCCGACAACAGCAGGGCAACGCGGCCGCGGCCCTTGCGGTCGAGCACCAGCAGCGGCCGGTCCTGCGCGCCGCTCATCAGGGTGTAGCCGCGGGAAGGTACGACCTCGACCTGGCGGAACCAGCGCCCCCACGTCGGCTCGCCCTTTGGCCCAGCCGCCGCGCCTGGCAGGTCGCGGGTGACCGGATGCTTGAGCCCGTCGGGCGACAGCTTGGCCTTGAACGGTTCCTCGAGCAGGCGGCCGGTCGGCGTTGCCGGCAGCACGACCGAGAGCGGGGTGCGCGAGAGGCTCATCTGTCCGGCGAAGTCGTCGCCGGCCGCGACCAGCAACGCGCCGCCCTGCTCGACATAGCGGGCGATGTTCTCATAGTAGAGCAGCTGCAGGATGTCGCGATGTTGGTAGCGATCGAAGATGATCAGATCAAAGTCCTTGATCTTCTCGGAAAACAGCTCGCGCGTCGGGAAGGCGATCAGCGACAGCTGATGGATCGGTGTGCCATCTTGCTTCTGCGGCGGGCGCAAGATGGTGAAGTGCACAAGGTCGACGGCGGCGTCGGATTTGAGCAGATTACGCCACACGCGCTCCCCCGCGTGCGGCTCACCCGAGACCAGCAGCACGCGCAAGTTCTCGCGTACGCCCTCGGCGGCGACGACGACACGGTTGTTGGCCGCCGTCAGCTCGCCCGGTGCGGTCTCGAGCTCGATTTCGACAATGTTCTGTCCGGCATGCGGGAAGGGCATGGCGATCGTCACCCGGCGGCCGATCTCCGCGGTGCGCGTCTCGTCGGCGCGGCCCTCGCGGCGGATCTTCAAAGTGACGCGCTCCCCCGGTCCCGCATGGCCGGTCTCGAGCACGCGGGCCTCGATCTCGCGCGTTGAGCCGACGATGCCGTAGCGGGGGGCCTTGAGGACCTCGATGCGCCGATCGAACTCGTCCGGGGCACCCGTAAGCAAGGCGTGCACCGGGGCGTCGAAGCCGAGCGAATCGGCCGACTTCGGCACATCGTGCACCTGGCCATCGGTGATCATGATCACGCCAGCCAGGCGGTCGGGTGGCGTGTTGGCAAGCGCGCTGTTGAGGTCGGTGAACAAGTTGGTGCCCGCCGCGGTCTCTCCATTCGGCTTGGAGGACGACACGAAGCGCACCTCCAGATTGGGGATGCCATGCAGCCGCTGCTCGAGCTCGCGCCGGATCGCGGCGGTCTGTGCCGGGCGATCGGCGATCGTCTGGCTCAGGCTTTCGTCGACGACGACGATGGCAATGTTCGGCAGGCCCTCGCGCTCCTCCTGGCGCAGCGTGGGGTTGGCCAATGCGACGATCAGCGAGGCGAGCGCGAGGCCCCGCAGCAGCGCGCCCCGGCTGTGCCGCAGCAGCAGCAGCCCCACCAGCAATGTGGCCAGAACCACGCCCGCCCAGAACAGGACGGGCGGTAGCATCGGCGCAAAATCGATCGACCAGCTGCTCATGCCTCACTCGTGCGGTGCTGTGCCGAGCCGCGGTGCTGTGCCAAGCTTTGTGTCCATGGTGTTCATTGTCCGAGCCGCTCCAGCAGCGCCGGCACGTGCACCTGGTCGGCCTTGTAGTTGCCGGTCAGCGCATACATGACAATGTTGACCCCGGTGCGGAACGCCATCTCGCGCTGCCGCTCGCCGCCCGGCACCACCGGATAGAGCGGTTGGTTGCGCTCATCCAGCGCCCAGGCCGCGGCAAAATCGTTGGCGGTGACGAGGATCGAGCTGACGCCGTCGACGCGACGCGCCTGCCGGCCCTGATCGCTGTCGTGCGGTGCCTCGGCCTCGACCCACAGCTGGCCGCCGTCCCAGCGCCCGGGAAAGCTGCGCAGCAGATAGAACGACTTGGTCAGCACGTGGTTTTCCGGCACCGGTTCGAGGCGCGGTATGTCGAGGTTGCCGAGCAGACGCGCAAGGGGCGTGCTCGCCTCGCCGGTAAACGAGAAGCCCGTAGGTACGCCCTGGCCGTAGTCCTTGGTGTCGAAGATGATCATGCCGCCTTCCTTCATGTAGGCGTCGATCTTCGATAGCGCGGCGTCGGGCAAGGGGCGTGCCGTCGCCAGCACCGGCCAGTAGAGGATCGGGTAGAAGGCGATCTCGTCGCTGAGAATATTTACCGCCAGCGGCTCGCCCGGCTCGACCGCGGTGCGTGCGATCAAAAACTTGCCCAGTCCGATCAGACCCTGGCGGCTCACCTCGTCGGTGGCCGCATCGCCCGACAGCACATAGCCAAAGGTGACCTTGCCCGTCGCCTGGATGGCGCGCGAAGCATCGGCCGTCGCCTTGGCGGCCACGGGTGGCGTAGCCGACTGCGCGTGCGCCTTGGGGATGGCCAAGGCGCCGGCCGCCGCGGCCAAAGTTAGCGCCAGCACCATCGGGCCGGTGCGCGCGAAACGACGGGCAAACAGCTGACCGCCCGATTGCAGCACCAGCACCGCGATGACGTCTGCGAGCAGCAGCAGCAGGGCGAGCCCCAGCATCTGCGGCTTCAGCGGCAATGCCGTGTCGCCTTCATAGGCGCGGCGTTCGACCCCCCGCGGCATGTCCGGGAGAGGTTTGAGCACGCTCTTGCCCGTCATCACGTTGAGGGCACGCGGCGCGCCTGCCGGGCCGTAGTATCCCGGTGGGTTCTCTGCGCTCGGTTGTGCGTCGGCGATCTTGGCGGCGGCAATGGCTGCATGCGTCGGCGAGGGGTTGCGCAGCAGGCCGAAACCGTCGAGCACCTGCAAAGGCGCCAACACGTCGGTCGCCTGAGGCGCATCCGACGTCGCCCCCCTGTTGTCGGCAGCGAGCTGCTCGACCCCGCCGCCGAGCTTGCCGAGCCCGGCAATGCGGCGCAGCATCTCGACGAACAGGCCGGACATCGGCAGGTTCGACCAGTCGGCGTTGGCGGTGACGTGCACGAAGATCAGCTCCCCGTCGCCACGCCGCGTCGCAGTGACGAGCGGGGTGCCGTCCTTGAGACGGGCCCAGACCATAACGTCCTGGTGCAGGCCCGCCGGGTCGGCGAGCACCTGGCGGTTGACAAGCACCTCGGCGGGAACCGGGAGGCCTGCAAACAGGCTGTCGTCGGCAAACGGTGCGAGCGGCTGCGGCGTCGACCACGACAGGGCTCCGCCCAGTGCGCGCCCGCCGAGGCGTAGCGGCACCGGCAGCAGGTCGTCGCCGCCGTTCTCGAGCCGAGGACCGGCAAAGCGCACGAGAATGCCGCCCTTGTGCACCCAGTCGTCCAGCAGCTCCTTGAGATCATGTGGCAGCGTGCCGATGTCGGCCAGCATCAGCACGGAGATGTGACGCTTGATCAGGCTGTCGATGGCGGTCGAGAGGTTGGGATCGTCGCTGCGCGCGATTTCCGCGAACGGCTGCAGCGCCCGCGCGACGTAATAAAGCGGCGCCAGCAGTGGCTGGGCCTCTTCGCGCGCCTCGCCCGACAGCAGTCCGACGCGATGCCATTGCGAGCGCGCATCGAGCAGATGCACGCTGCCGGCCGAACGCTCGCCCTCGATCTCAACGCGCGTCACCTGGTTGCGTAGCTCGAGGGGCATATCGAAGTTCGCGAGCGCGCTCGTCTCTCCAGGACGCAATGCGAAGGGCGCTTCGCCCAAGCGCTGTCCGCGTGCGGAAATGGCATGCAGCACGCCGCTGCGCGCGCCTCCCTCGGCGCGCAGCACCTGCGCGCCGAGCCGGGCGTTGGCGACGCTTGCGACCACGCCGAGCGCCTCCTGACCAGGCCGCGGCGCCACCAAGGTCAGCCTGCCACCAGCCAGCCGGGCAAGGCCGTCGGCGAAAGCGCGCGCTGCCCCGTCATGATCGATGCCGTCGGCAAGCCAGACAATGCTGGCATCTTTGCTTCCCTGCAGGGCGGTGCCCAAGGCCTTGAGCGTCGCCGCACGGTCGGGCGCAAACGGTTCGGTCTCGAGCGCGGCCAGCGTCGAACGCGCAGCGACCGGCGCCTCGATCCTGACGCCGATCGCCTTGGTCGGGCTGGCGGTCGGCGCCAGTAGCACGGGCCGGCTGTGGCCTTCGGCCTCGTCGATCAGCTGCTCGAGCATGAAGGTGCGGGTCCGCCACTGCGCCGCGGCGGCCCAGTCATTGTCGACCACCAGGACCAGGGGCCCGGAACCCGGCAGGGCCGCCGTGCGGTTCGGGTTGAGCACGGGCTCGGCGAGCGCCACGATCAGGAGGGCCGCCACCGCCATGCGCAGCAGGGTGAGCCACCAGGGTGTCTGTGCGGGCGTGTGATCGCCGCTCTCGATCCCAAGGAGGATGCGGGTTGGGGGAAAGCTGAGGCGCCGCGGCCGCGGTGGGATCGTGCGCAACAACCACCAGATCACCGGCAGGGCCAGCAGTCCCGTCAGCAGCAGTGGGTTGAGGAAGGCGATCGGCCCGATGCTCATGGCGGTCCCCCGGCCGGGTGCGCCGCTGGCTTCCAGCGGTAGTCCGCAGCCATGCCCTGCAGGCGCATCATCAGCAGCAGCAGCGGCTCGGCGGCGGGCCGGTCGGTGTGGTGCACCAAAAACGACCAACCCATGCGCTCGACGATCGCGGCGATGCTGGCGCGGTGCGCAGCGAGCCGCTGTCGGTAGGCCGGGCGCAGGCTTTCGACGCGATCGGCGATCCAGCGCTCTGTGCCCTCGGGAGAGCGGAATTCCACGCGGCCTTGGTAGGCGAGGGTCTCCTCGGCGGGATCGAGGATCTGCACCAGGTGGCCCGTCACGCCGTTCGCGCCCATGGCATTGAGACGACGCGCGATGGCCTCGGGGGGATCGAGGAAATCGCCGAACAGCAGCGCGCTCGAGAAGCGCGAGAGCCGCGCCGCCGGCGGCAGGCTACCTTGCACGGCCGCATCCGACTGATGCGCTGCGAGCGTTTCGGCAATGCGCGAGGTAGCCTTGCGGCTGGCCATCGGCGGCGTCAGGCCGAGCAATGCAACGCGCTCCCCAGCGCGCACCAGCAGCTCTGCCGCCGCGAGCATCAGGAGCAGCGCGCGATCGCGCTTGAACACCGGGGCGAGATGGCTGCGGAAGGACATCGACGGGGAGATGTCGGGCCATAGCCAGAAGGTATGCGCCGCCTCCCACTCGCGCTCGCGCACATAGAGCTGGTCGGAGCTGGCTGAGCGGCGCCAGTCGATGATGGTCGCGGGGTCCCCACTCTGAAACTGGCGGAACTGCCAGAAGGTCTCGCCGCTGCCGGCCCGACGCCGGCCGTGAATGCCGTGCGCGACGGTGTTGGCGACCTTGAGCGCGTCGAGCACGAGCTCAGGCAGCCGCGCAGCAAGCGCATGGGCCTCCCCTTCGAGCGCCCACAGGTTGCTCGCGCCCGATGCGGCCGTCGAGGGAGACGCAAGCGCAGCCAACGCCCCTCACTCCAGCGTTGCAGCGAGACGGTTGATCACCGCGGTTGGCGTCTCGCCCTCGGCGCGGGCCGCGAAGGTGAGCGCCATGCGGTGTTTGAGCACGGGTTCGGCGAGGGCCACGACGTCGTCAACCGACGGCGCTAGCCGGCCGTCGAGCAGCGCCTTGGCACGCACGGCGAGCATCAGCGCTTGGCTGGCGCGCGGCCCGGGCCCCCAGGCGATAAGCCGGTCGGTTTCGGCGCCGGCGCCGGTACCCGGACGCGCCGAGCGGGCGAGCTTGAGGATCGCCTCGACCACCTTGTCGGGCACCGGCAGCTGCCGCACCAGGCGCTGCACGCCCATCAGTTCCTGCGCGGTGAGGATCTGCTCGACGCGGCGCTCATCGGTGCCCGTGGTTGCAAACAGCATGCGCCGCTCCGCGTTCTGGTCGGGATAGCCGACGTCGACCTGCAGCAGAAAGCGGTCGAGTTGGGCCTCGGGCAGCGGGTAGGTCCCCTCCTGCTCGAGCGGGTTCTGGGTGGCGAGCACGAAGAACGGCACCGGTACGTCGTGGCGCTGGCCGGCAACCGTCACGTGATGCTCCTGCATCGCCTGCAGCAACGCCGACTGCGTCTTGGGGCTGGCGCGGTTGATCTCGTCGGCCATCAGCAGCTGAGCAAAGATCGGCCCCTTGACAAAGCGGAAGCTGCGACGCCCGGCGGTGCTGTCCTCGAGCACCTCCGAGCCGATGATGTCGGAGGGCATTAGGTCGGGCGTGAACTGAATGCGCTTGGCATCGAGCCCGAGGATTCTGCCGAGGGTGTCGACGAGCAGCGTCTTGGCGAGCCCAGGGACGCCGATCAGCAGCGCGTGGCCGCCCGACAGCATGGTGACCAGCGCGCGCTCGATCACCTGCTCTTGGCCGAAGATCACTGCGGCGGTCGCCCGCTGTACGCGTTGCATGCGCTCCGCCGCCGCTTCGATCCGGCTGACGATCGCGTCGTCGGTCTGTGTGAGGGTGGTCATGGTTCGGAAACTATACGCTCAGCTGTGGATGAGGGAAAACCACTGGCGAGAAAATTGGTCACATTATGGACAGCTAAGCCGTGACCGAAAGCTGGGCAAGGCGCCAAAAATGCCGGCGGCCCAGCTGGCACCGGTAAACCCGGCACCGGTAAACATGGTGCCGGTAAACATTCGGTGAAGGCGACCGCGGCAAGTGCCAATCGTACTCCCGGCGGCAACGCCGGAGTTCCCCTGTTTAAGGTTTGTGCGTTTGATCCGAGGCATCAAGAGCCCTTAGGGCAGGCCCGCATGCTATGCGCCGCGGCGATCGCGCATCAGTTAAGTTTTGGTAATGTGCCGCAACGCGCCCAGGGTATTCGCGTGGTCGAGCTTGCAGCTCCCTGCCGCGCCCGTGGGCCGCCGAGCCGCAGCGGCGATTGGCTGCGCAAGGAGTGCACTGATGACCGCGAACGCCGGCGCAACGCGCATTTTCGGATTGGAAGCGCTGCTCCAGGCGCAGCAGGGCAGGCGCGCGGCGCCGGTCGACCATTGGGATCCTCCGTACTGCGGCGACATCGGCCTCAGGATCCGCGCCGATGGAGTATGGCTGTACCGCGATAGCCCGATCCTGCGCCTGCCGCTCGTCAAGCTGTTTGCGGGCGTGCTGCGGCGGGATGCCGACGGCAAGCATTACCTCGTAACGCCGGCCGAGAGGGTCGATGTGGCGGTCGAGGATGCGCCGTTCCTGGCCGTCGAGATGGAAGTGCGCGATTCGGGGCGCGGGCAAACGCTGCTCGTGCGCACCAACCTCGACGACATCGTCAGCGTCGGTGCGCTGCACCCCCTGCGCTTTGCCATCGAGCCGACGACCTCGGGGCTCAAACCCTACGTGCGGGTGCGTGGGCAACTCGAGGCGCGCTTCACGCGCGCCCTCTGTTACGACCTGCTCGCGTTGGTCATCGAGGACGGCGTGGCGAGCGGCGCGGCAGCAGGCTCCAGGTCCACGGGCCGAGCTGGGGAAGCCTCGGCTGCCGGCCTGTACAGCGGCGGGGTGTTCTTCCACCTTCCCGGTGCCGCGCTCGAGCAGGGGTGATGATCCGCGCCCGGACGAAGGGCGACTGTGGAAGGCCCGCTGCATCGCTCGTCATGGGCCAGTCCTGGGGCCAGTCCTGGGGCCGGTCCTGGGCCAGTCCTGGGGCCAGTCCTGTTGCCGGTCCTGGGGCCAGTCCTGGGCCAAAGAAGATCCAGCGGCGATCCCCGCGCGCGGCAAGCGCGATCCCCGCACGGCCGCAGGCGGTGGTGAGTCTGAGGGGCGCGAGGCCTGGCCGCCGCTCTGCCCCCATCATGCGCTTTGCATCGGTTAGGGCAGCGGCATCAGCAGCGGACGCCCCCACTGGCCGCATCCCGCTCGCTGCGAGCACTCCCCCATCGATGTAATTGCAACGGGCGTGAAATCGCCACCAGCGACCCTGTTGCCAGCGCCTGCGCCCGAGGGTGTATGCTTAAGCCCATGGTGAGAGCAGACGAGGAGGGCGGGGACCCCTACAGCGAAGCGGCGTTTCGCGCGCGCGCCCGCCGCGGTCTGCTCTCCGCACCCTCGCGGGCGATCTTCGATCCCCGCTCGGGCCTTGCGCTCGCTCCAAACGACTGGGACCTGAACCCCGAGCTGAAAGAGGACCTCGCGGCGATGCGCCCGCCCCGGCCCGCGGCGGTGCTCGTTCCGATCCTACTCGGCACCGAGCTCAGCGTGCTGCTGACCCAGCGCTCGCACGACATGTCGAGCCACCCCGGGCAGATCTCCTTTCCCGGCGGCAAGCTTGAGGACAGCGACGCCGGCGCGATCGCCTGCGCACTGCGCGAGGCGCGGGAGGAAATTGGCCTTGCCGCGGAGTTTGTCGAGCCGCTGGGGTTTCTCGACGCCTATCGCACAGGCACGGGGTTTGAGATCAGTCCGGTGGTCGGCCTGGTGCGGCCCGGCTTTGCCCTCAAGCTCGACCGCAGAGAGGTACTCGAGGCATTCGAGGTACCGCTGCGCTACCTGATGGATCCCGACAATCAGCGCAAGGGCACGCGCGAATGGCGCGGGCGGCAGCGCACCTTCTACGCGATCACCTACGAAGGGCGCTATATATGGGGCGCGACCGCTGGCATGCTGAAGAACATGCACACGAGGCTGTATCTGGAATGATCCGCGTCGTTCTCGAAAACGTGCTGCTGTTCCTGCTGCCGACCGCGATGTACCTCGGTTACATGCTGCTGACGCGACGCGCCGCTTCGGCCGACAGTGTGCTGAGCGAGGCGCCGCTGGTGGGGCTGTTCGTTGCCGGCGCCCTGCTGGTCGCCGCCACGCTCGTCTACTATGCATCGATCACGCCCGGCGGCAGCATCGGCCAGGTGTACACGCCGCCGCGCGTCAAAGACGGGCGCATCGAGCCCGGCCAACTGAAGTAGCCCTTGCCATGGCCGCGCCCCATGCTGGCGATCCACCGCGCCTCACCGGGGCGGAGTGGCTGGTGCGGCACGAGACGCAGGCGGTGTTTGCAGCCCTGCTCGGCGCGGGGTTCGCCACCCGTGTGGTAGGCGGGGCCGTGCGCAATGCGCTGCTCGGCCGGCCGGTCGTCGACGTCGACATGGCGACCACGGCGCCGCCGGCTGCGGTCATTGCCGCGGCCGCGGCCGCCGGCATCACCGCGCATCCGAGTGGCATCGCCCACGGCACGGTGACGCTCACGCTCAATCGCCGCGCCTACGAGGTGACGACCTTGCGCGAAGACGTCGAAACGCGCGGCCGGCACGCAACCGTCGCCTTCACCGACGACTGGTCGCAAGACGCGCGGCGGCGCGATTTCACCATCAACGCCCTCTACTGCAACGCCGACGGCGAGGTGTTCGACCCGCTTGGCGGCTACCCCGATCTCGCCGCCCGGCGCGTGCGCTTCATCGGCGCGGCGGCCGATCGCATTGGCGAGGACTACCTGCGCATCCTGCGTTTCTTCCGCTTCACGGCCGAATATGCGGCAGGTCCGCCCGACGCGGATGGACTTGCCGCCTGCGTCGCCGGCCGCGCCGGCCTGAGGCGCCTGTCCCGCGAGCGCGTGCGCCAAGAGATGTTCCGGCTGCTGACGGCGCTGCGCGGGCCCGAGCTCGTGGACTGGATGGCCGCCTATGGGCTGATCCTCTGTGTGTTGCCGATTGCGCCGCGGCCGGGCTTGCTCGCCCGGCTGGCGGGGCTTGAGGCGGCGCTCGGCCTCACCCCGGACCCGGCCAGGCGGCTCGCCGCGCTCGGGGTCGAGGTCGCGGAGGATGCCGAGCGGCTGCGGGAGCGGCTGCGGCTCTCGACCGCGCAGGGCGCGCAGCTGCAGGGTGCTGCGCGCCGCTCCCCGGAAATCGACCCCCGAGCCGGGGAATGTGCCGCCAAGGCATGCCTCTACGCCGAGGGAGAAAGGGCCTACTGCGACCGGTTGCTGCTCGCATGGGCACGGTCGGGGGAGCCTGCATCGAGCGATGGCTGGCGCCAGCGCCTGGAGCTGCCGCGCCGCTGGCGGCCGCCGCGCTTTCCGGTCGGTGGTGCCGACGTGGTAGCGCTCGGTGTTGCACCCGGCCCCCGCGTCGGGGCGCTGCTCAGCGCGCTCGAGAGGTGGTGGATCGCCGGCTGCTTCACCGCAGAGGAGGGGGCGCTGCGTACGCACCTTGCCGCACTGATCGCCGAGGCGCTCCCCGAAGGGTGACCGCCGCTAGACGGCCACCGGCAAGGCCGGCTGCTCGCCGACTTCGAACACGCGGCGGTAGCGGGCTATCTCCCCCGGAGGGCCCATCGCCTTCAGCGGATTGTCCGAGAGCTTGACGGCCGGCCGGCCATTCGCCGACACGACCTTGCAGACGATCGAGAACGGGTCGAGCCGCGCGTCGGCGACGAGTGCGCGAAAATCGTTGGTCAACAGCGTGCCCCAGCCATAGCCGATGCGCACCCGACCGTGGAAGTGGTGGTGGATGCGCTCGATCGTGTCGACGTCGAGGCCGTCGGAGAAGATGAGCAGCTTGTGCCGCGGATCCTGCCCGCGGCGCCGCCACCAGGCGATGGCCATTTCCCCGCCGGCGATCGGATCACCCGAATCGACGCGGATGCCGGTCCACCCGGTCACCCAGGCCGGCGCGCGCTCCAGGAACTGGCGGGAGCCGTAGGTGTCCGGCAGCATGACGCGCAAATTGCCATCATAGTCTTCCTGCCAGTCGGCGAGCACGCGGTAGGGGGCTTCGGCGAGCGCAAGGTCGTCGTCGGCCAGTGCCGAATACACCATCGGCAGCTCATGGGCGTTGGTGCCGATCGCCTCGACCTCGCGCCGCATCGCAATCAGGCAGTTCGAGGTGCCGAGAAATGCCCCTCCGAGCCCCTCGATCATCGCCTGCACGCACCAGTCCTGCCACAAAAACCCATGCCGCCGGCGCGTGCCGAAGTCGGCGATGCTGAGCTGCGCCAGCTGCTTCAGCCGGCCGATCTTTTCCCACACGCGCGTCATGGCGCGCGCATACAGCACCTGCAACTCGAACTTGCCCAATCCCTTGGTGACAGCTCGACTGTGGAGCTCCATCAGCACGGCGAGGGCGGGGATCTCCCACATCGTCGTCTCGATCCACGCCCCATCGAAGTACAGCTCGTACTGGTCCCCCCGGCGTTCGAGGCTGTAGGGGGGGAAGCGGAACGCCTCGAGCCACTGGATGAAGTCGGGGGCGAACATCTGGCGCTTGCCGTAGAACATGTTGCCGCGCAGGAAGGTCGATTCACCCCGCGACAACGACAGCGTGCGGATGTGATCGAGCTGCTCCTTGAGCGCGCCGATATCGATCAGCCGCGCGAGCTTGACCGAGGGCGTGCGGTTGAGGATGCCGAATGCGACCTTGACCGCGCGGTGGCGCCGGTAGATCGACTGTGCCATCAGCAGCTTGTAGAAATCGGTGTCGAGCACCGAACGGACGATCGGGTCGATCTTCCAGTTGTGATTGTAGACGCGGCTGGCGATGTCGGTCATGGCACTCTCCCAGCTCAGGCCGGTATCGGCGTCGCGCCACTCCGACCCGAGCGTCGGGTCGCGTCTACCATGAAGAACGCCCGGCCTTCCGTCCAGCCCGGCCCCATCCGGCGCGCTCTGACGAGGCGCACGCGAGCGCCTCGAAGCAAAAAGCCCCGGCGCTGCACCGGGGCTTCTCTGCGCGACAGGCTTTTCTGCGCGGCAGGCTGTCCTGCCGAACAGGCGAAGAACAGCGACTAGAAGTCCATCCCGCCCATGCCGCCCATGCCGCCCATCCCACCCATGCCGCCGCCCGGAGGCATTGGGGGCGGCGCCTCCTTCGGGCGCTCGGCGACCATCGCCTCGGTGGTAATCAACAGCCCGGCAATCGATGCGGCGTCCTGCAGCGCGCAGCGCACCACCTTGGTCGGATCGATCACACCCTCGCCGACGAGATCGCCGTACTCCCCGGTTTGGGCGTTGTAGCCAAAGCTGTACTTGCCGTCTTCGAGGATCTTGCTGACCACCACCGAGCCTTCCCCGCCGGCATTCTGGACGATCTGGCGCGCGGGTGCCTGCAGCGCCCTGCGCACGATGCCGATGCCAACCCTTTGATCCTCATTCTCGGCCTTGAGACCGTCGAGGGCGGCGATGGCCCGCAGCAGCGCGACCCCGCCGCCGGGAACGATGCCCTCTTCCACCGCCGCACGCGTCGCATGCAGCGCGTCGTCGACGCGGTCCTTGCGCTCCTTGACCTCGGTTTCGGTCATGCCGCCGACCTTGATTACGGCAACACCGCCTGCCAGCTTGGCCTGCCGCTCCTGCAGCTTCTCGCGATCGTAATCGGATGTCGTCTCCTCGATCTGCACCTTGATCTGGTTGACGCGTGCGGTGATCTCGCTCTTCTTGCCCGCGCCGTCGACGATGGTGCAGTTGTCTTTGTCGATCGACACGCGCTTGGCGCGCCCGAGCATGTCGAGCGCGACGTTCTCGAGCTTGATACCGAGGTCCTCGCTGATCATCTGGCCGCCGGTGAGCACGGCGATGTCCTCGAGCATGGCCTTGCGGCGATCGCCGAAGCCCGGGGCCTTGACGGCCGCTACCTTCAGGCCGCCGCGCAGCTTGTTGACGACGAGGGTGGCCAGGGCTTCACCCTCGACGTCTTCGGCAATGATCAACAGCGGCTTGCTGGCCTGCACGACCGACTCGAGCAGCGGCAGCATGGGCTGCAGGCTGGAGAGCTTCTTCTCGAAGATGAGGATGTAGGGCGCGTCGAGCTCAACCAGCATGCGCTCGGCATTGGTGATGAAGTAGGGAGAGATGTAGCCGCGGTCGAACTGCATGCCCTCGACGACGTCGAGCTCGGTCTCCAGGCTCTTGGCCTCCTCGACCGTGATCACACCCTCGTTGCCGACGGTCTTCATCGCCTCCGAAATGATCTTGCCGATTTCGCTGTCGCCGTTGGCGGAGATGGTGCCGACCTGGGCGATCTCCTCGTTGGACGTGATCTTCTTCGCCTTAGCCTTCAGTTCTCTGACGACGGCGGCAACCGCTGCGTCGACGCCGCGCTTGAGATCCATCGGATTGGCGCCCGCGGCCACCGATTTCGCGCCCTCGCGCACGATGGCATGGGCCAGCACGGTCGCCGTCGTGGTGCCGTCGCCGGCGATGTCGGAGGTCTTCGAGGCGACCTCCCGCAGCATCTGTGCGCCCATGTTCTCGAACTTGTCCTCGAGTTCGATTTCCTTGGCAACGGTGACGCCGTCCTTGCTGATACGCGGGGCGCCGAAGGACTTCTCCAGCACGACGTTGCGTCCCTTTGGGCCGAGGGTCACCTTGACGGCATTGGCGAGGATGTCGACGCCGCGCAGCATGCGCTCGCGTGCGTCCTGCGAGAACTTGACGTCTTTGGCTGCCATGATGGGCACCTCCTAGGAAACAATCACGGACCGCCGCGGGGTGGTGCCGCGGCGAACTCAGCGTGAGGCGGGAAGCGCAGGCGGGCGCGGTTGATCGGCGCCGGCCGTGCCGGCACTCGGGCGCATAGCCGCGCCTCGCCCGAACAGAAGCGCGATGAGCCGCCGTATCAGGCCGCTGCCCGCACCGACGCTTTTCCCTCGATGATCCCGAGGACGTCGCTCTCCTTCATGATCAACAGCTCTTGTCCGTCGATCTTCACCTCGGTGCCCGACCATTTGCCAAACAGCACGCGGTCTCCCTTCTTGACGTCGAGCGGCACGAGCTTGCCGCTCTCGTCGCGTGCGCCGGGGCCAGCGGCGATGATCTCGCCCTGCATGGGCTTCTCCTTGGCCGTGTCGGGAATGATGATGCCACCGGGCGTCTTGGTGTCTTCGTCGATGCGGCGGACGACGACGCGATCGTGCAGCGGCCGGAATTTCATGACGCTACCTCTTTTCTGGCTATGACGATTCGTTTGCGGTGCGCGGGCTCTTCGCGGGCAGCACGTGCACTGGCAAAAAGCCCCGCGCGCGCGTGCGGGCTCCCTAATAGGGACCGCTGTTAGCAGTGTCAAGACGAGAGTGCCAGAGGACCGGCGCTGGTGAAGCGGCGACTGGCAAACGTCGGGAAACGATGCGCGGGGGCCGCGAGCGGCGCTCAGCGTGGCGCTGGTGGTGAAGGCCGATGGCGCCGTCGGGCAAGCGCCGCGTTACCAAAGCGCCGCAGTGATCGGCGGCAAGTGTGGGATCTATGCAACCCGCTGGGTGCGAATCTCGCATATGTTGCGCGAGCGTGTTGCAAGAGTGCTGCGTTCACGCGTGCTGCCGTGTCAGCGGGTGAAGGGGACTTGACCATGCCGGCCGTGTTCGATCGCCAGTTTACGAGCCTGCTTGCGGGCTACAGCCTGACGACTGCCGAGATTCTCTATCGCATCCCCGACTATCCGCTGCTGCTGCAAACCTACATCTGGCAGGAATACGATGTGCACCCCCGATTTCCGCGGCTGCGGACGTTCCTCGATTTCTGGGAGCAGAATCTCGAGGGCAAGCTGCACAAGGTGACGGTTGCGCATAGGCGGCTGCTTGGACCAGCGGAGTTGCGCGTCCTCGACGGGGAGTACCGGCTGCACTGAGCGGCTCGCGCTGCCTCGACCGATTGCTGCTAGCGGCGTTGGACTATATGCCCTCGGCCACGGGGTTGCCGGCCGCGTCGAGATGCGCGATACGCACCATGTTCGTGGTTCCGGGTGAGCCGAGCGGTACACCGGCGACGATCAATACGCCGTCGCCGGCCTTGGCGAAACCCTCATCGAAGGCGATGCGGCAGGCCTTGCGTACCATCGCTGCCTGGTTCTCCGGGTCGCTGGTCAGAACGCAGTGCACTCCCCACACCATCGCCAGCTTGCGCCCGGTGGTGACGACGGGCGACAGGCCGATCACCGGCAGTCCTGGTCGCTCGCGCGCGACGCGCAAGGCCGTCGATCCCGTCGCCGTATAGCAGATGATCGCCGCGAGATTGAGCGTGTCGGCTACCGTGTGCGCCGCCGCAGCGATCGCGTCGGCCGCGGTCGCCTGCGGCGGCGTGCGCGTCGCGTGCACGAGCGCACCGTAGCTCGGATCCCCTTCGACCTCGACGGCAATGCGGTCCATGGTGCGGATCGCCTCGATCGGGAATTTGCCGACCGCGGACTCGGCCGAGAGCATGACGGCGTCGGCGCCGTCGAAGACCGCGGTCGCCACGTCCGATACCTCGGCCCTGGTCGGCACGGGCGCCGAGATCATGCTCTCAAGCATTTGCGTCGCCACGACCACCGGCCTGCCAGCCGCGCGCGACTTGCTGACGATCTGATTCTGCAGTCCGGGTACCTTCTCAAGCGGCATCTCGACCCCGAGATCACCGCGTGCCACCATCAGGCCGTCGGAATGGGCAATGACGCTGTCGAGATCGCTAATGGCCGCGGGCTTCTCGATCTTGGACATCAGCGATGCCGCCTGGCCGA
>JBPYEF010000390.1:0-7250 GCA_051985875.1 Hyphomicrobiaceae bacterium | reverse complement strand
AGGGTCGCGATCTGCCCGGCGCGCGCCGCGGCGCCCCCGGGGGGCATATAGGTCGCCTGGTCCCAGCCGAGCAGGCTTGATGCGGCACCGATGTCGGCGATCTCGCGCAGGCGCTGTTTGAGCTCGCGCAGGGCGCCTTCATGAGCACGAACACCGCGAGCCGGCGCAGCAGTGCGGCTCCGAGGGATGCCCGCCTCGGCCTGCCGCTTGGTGCGCAAGGCTTTACCGGGCATCACCGGGGCGCTAGCGCGTCAGGTTGAAGATCGCCGAACCGCTGTCGCTGAACAGGCGCACGGTCTGCGTCGCGCCGCGCACCACGACGTGAATGACCCCGGAGATCGCGAACTCGCTGTTGTAGAAGCTGCCCGAATACCGGTTCTCTCCGACGCGACGCAGCGTTGCGGTTTGTTCGGCACGCCCCGAGGCCGTCGCACAGGTGGCGTTGACCGTGTAGCTGTTGGCGCCAGCGCGCCGGTAATGCGCCCGGCAGCGTGCGCGCTCGCGCGCGCCCGATGCGAAAGACACCGACCCGCCTCCAGTCCAGGAGCCCTCGAGGCCTGCCGCATCGTGTTTGACGGACTGGGCGTTGCCCGATGCTGGCAGCGAAGCGAGCGCCAGCGCGGCGAACAGGGCGCAGGCCCCACCCTTCGCGAGACGGCGCGCAAGCGGGTTTGCAATCTGTGACATGTAGGGATCTCCTGGCAAATCCCGGCGGATGGAAGGCGACCAAGCCGCGCACTATAAGACGGCGCGCCGTTATAGCGCACGCTGCAGCGCGGTGACAGCGCAGAAATATTTTTGCGCATCGCGGTATACGTCGCGGCGTGCTTGCTCTGGCTTGGTTGCTCGGCCTGCTCACGCGGCCGTCAGCGTGCAGCTGCCGACGCCATCGAGCGCGAATGTCAGGGTCTCACCCTGGGCGACGTCGACCGTTGCGATCACGCTGCCCGTTATCACGACCATGCCGGCGGTCATCGGTCGGCCACGCTCCACCGCAAGGTTGGCGAGCCAGGCCAGCGCACCGAGTGGATCGTCGGTCTTGCCCGTCGCCTCCTCCCTGGCGTTGCGGCTAAGGGTGCCGCAGATGGCGTCGTAGGCGAATGCAGGCGGCACGGGGCGTGGCACACCAATGACGATGCCACCGTTCCAGGCATTGTCGGCGATCAGCGAGGTCGCCTTGCACAGCGTGTAGTCGGCGTGCCGATCCTCGATCAATTCGAACGCAGGCATGAGCTCGGCGACCGCCGCACGCACCGCGTCGCGGTCATAGGCCAGCGGCCGTGGCGGTAGATCGCGCCCAAGGCGAACGGCGAGTTCACATTCGACGCGCACATTGACGTAGTCGGCCTTGCGAAGCACGGCCGGCGAGCGGTGAATGCGGGAGGCGAAAATCATTCCCGCGCAGGGGTGGTCGATGCCCATCAGGCGCTGCATGACCTTGGTGGTTGTCGCAATCTTCAGCCCGGCAACCGCACCAAGGCGCGACGTCCACAGGCGGCACAGCGCCTCTTGCACCGCATAGGCGTCCGGCACGGACGCCGGGGCAATCGACTCGGGCAGATTTTGAAACGTGGCGCGATGGTCGTGCGCCAGCTGCAGAAACTCGGCGGCAGGGGTGGCGGAGAACATGGCTCAACTCGCGCGTGGCCGCCGCGGCGAGTTGCAGGTGTCGCCGCGGCACGGTTCGGCTATGCTGCAGCCTAGCATCGCCGGCGGCCGCCGCCCAGCTTCCGCCGATTGCCGCAGGAGACGACCGATGTTTGCGACCACCATTGCCGGCAGCCTGCCTAAGCCCGCCTGGCTCGCCGAGCCCGGCAAGCTGTGGCCGACGTGGCGCCTTGCGGGCGCGGCGCTGGACGAGGGCAAGCGCGACGCTACGCTGCTGGCGATCAAGCAGCAGGAGGATGCCGGCATCGATATCGTCGGCGATGGCGAGCAGGCGCGGCAACACTTCGTGCACGGGTTCCTCGAGCACATCGATGGCATCGATTTCAGCGACAAGGTGGAGATGGGCATTCGTGACGGCCGCTACCGCGCGCTGGTACCCCAGGTAAAAGGACCGCTACGCCTGCGCACGCGGGCACACACCTTCGAAGCGCGGCTGGCCCGCGCCCACACCAACCGGAAACTCAAATTCACGCTGCCCGGTCCGATGACCATCGCCGACACCGTCGCCGACCGCCACTACGGGGGCAGGGCCAAGCTGGCATTTGCCTTTGCCGAGCTGCTCAACGAGGAGGCGCGCGCGCTTGAGCGCGACGGCATCGACGTCATTCAGTTCGACGAACCGGCTTTCAACGTGTTCATGGCCGAGGCGGTCGACTGGGGTATCGCCGCGCTCGAACGCGCGGCGCAGGGGCTTGCCTGCACGACTGCCGTGCACATCTGTTACGGCTACGGCATTGCCGCCAACATCTCCTGGAAGGCCGCGCTCGGCAGCGAATGGCGGCAATACGAACGGATTTTCCCGGCGCTCGCGCGCAGCGCCATCAATCAGGTGTCGCTCGAGTGCCTGAACTCCAAGGTGCCGATCGCCTTGCTCGGCCTGCTCGAGGGCAAGGACGTGCTGGTCGGCGCCATCGACGTGGCGAGCGAGACGATCGAGACCGCGCAGCAAGTCGCAGAGCTCGCGGCGCTGGCTGCGGCACACGTGCCCAAGTCGCGGATCCAGCTGTGCACCAACTGCGGCATGGCGCCGATGCGCCGCGAGGTCGCCTACGCCAAGCTCGCAGCCCTCGCACAGGGCGCGGCCCTCGCCCGCGAGCGGCTCGCATGACCGTGACGGCCGCAGTAGAGCCGGGTCCGGCCGGGATCCGCGCCCGCGACCCCTGACGGCCCCTAGCCGGCCCCTAGCCGGCACGGCCCCGCGACCGCTATAGAGAGGGCTCGTCACGCGGGCGTGGCGGAACCGGTAGACGCAACGGACTTGAAGCCAATTGGGTGCTCCGGGGGAAACTTCGGATGCAGAACTGCCCAAATTCGGGGAAACCTCAACTGGCAATCCCGAGCCAAGCCCATGGCCGAGCCGTCGTAAAGGGCGGCCGACCCGGGGAAGGTGTAGAGACTAGACGGGCAGCACCTAACCTCCCGCAGGAGTAGGGTGAAGGTATAGTCCAGACCACAAACGCGTCCGAACTCGAAGAGCCGGCGCGGCGGCGAAAGCCGTAGTTGGTATGAAAATCCGTAGGGCAGCAATGCCTGTGGGGGTTCGAGTCCCCCCGCCCGCACCAGTTCGCGCCCGTCGGCACAGCCCGACTCTGGCCGACTCTGGCCGACTCGGCGTTCCGTGCCTCGGCGTTCTCGGGACGTCACTCCCCCGTCACGTCATAGGCGGCGAGCGCCGCCATGTTGACGACGTCGCTATCCTTGGCACCGAGCGAGCAGATCTGCACCGAGTGCGTGAGGCCGACCAGCATCGGCCCAATCAGCGTTGCCCCACCGAGCTCGCCCAGCATTTTGGTCGAGATCGACGCCGAGTGGAACGCGGGCATGATCAGCACGTTGGCGGTGTCCGACAGGCGGCAGAATGGGTAGGCCTGCAGTGCCTCGCGGTTGAGTGCGACGTCCGCGGCCATATCGCCGTCGTATTCGAAATCCACCCGACGGCTGTCGAGGATGTTAACCGCTTCGCGCACGCGATCGGAACGCTCCCCGCGCGGGTGGCCGAAGGTCGAGTAGGCGAGAAACGCCACGCGCGGCTCGATGGCCAAGCGCCGCGCGACGCGCACCGCCTCCTCGGCGATGTCGGCGAGCTGCTCGGCGTCGGGCACATCGTGCACGCTGACGTCCGCGACCAGTACTGCGCGGCCGCGGCACAGCGCGATGGAGACGCCGATCACGCTGCGGCCGGGCCGCGAATCGAGCACCCGGCGCACGTCCTCATAGGCCGTGTACCAATTGCGCGTGACGCCGGTAACCATCCCGTCGGCGTGACCCATTGCCACCATGCATGCGCCAAACACGTTGCGGTCGTTGTTGACGAGACGCTGGCAGTCGCGCAGCAAGTAGCCACGGCGCTGCAGGCGCGCGAACAGGAATTCGGCATATTCCTGACGCCGCTCGTCGAGACTGGTGTCGTGCATCTCGATGACATCGCTGAGGCCGATTCCCGCCGCATCGAACGCCTCGCGGATCGGAGCGCCACGACCGATCAGAATCGGGCGACCGAGCCCGGCATTGTAAAACGCGTTGGCGGCGCGCGCGACCTGCGGCTGCTCGCCTTCGGCGAACACGATGCGCTTGGGTAGATGACGCACCTGCGCAAAGATACTGTGCAGCCAGGCGGCGACCGGATCGAGGCGTGCCGAAAGCTGGGCGGCATAGCGCTCGAGGTCGACGATCGGGCGGCGCGCCACGCCCGTATCCATCGCCGCCTTGGCCACGGCCAGCGGCACGTGCGTGATCAGCCGCGGGTCGAACGGTGCAGGAATGATGTAGTCGGGGCCGTAGCGCACGCGACGCCCAAGATAGGCGGCCGCCACCTGGTCCGGCACGTCCTCGCGCGCCAGCTTGGCGAGGGCCCGAGCGGCGGCGATCTTCATCGCCTCGTTGATGGTCGAGGCCTGCACGTCGAGGGCGCCGCGGAAGATGAAGGGAAAGCCCAGCACGTTGTTGATCTGGTTCGCATAGTCCGAGCGCCCGGTGGCGACGATCGCGTCGCTGCGCACGGCGGCCACCTCCTCCGGGGTGATCTCCGGATCCGGATTGGCCATGGCGAAGACGATCGGCTTCTCCGCCATCGACTCAACCATCGCCTGGGTCACGGCACCTGCGGTCGAAAGCCCGAACAGCGCATCACTTCCCGCTAGCGCCTCGGCCAGCGTGCGCGCCTTGGTCTTGGCGGCGATCGCCGACTTCCACTGGTTCATTCCTTCCTTGCGGCCCTGGTAGATGACGCCGTTGGTGTCGCAGAAGATTACGTTGCTGCGCGGCATCCCCATGGCGATCAGCAGCTCGAAGCAGGCGATGCCGGCTGCACCGGCACCGTTGATCACCAGCCGGAAGCCGTCAATCGTGCGTCCGGTGAGCTCAAGGGCATTGATCAGCCCGGCGGCGGCGATGATCGCCGTCCCGTGCTGGTCGTCGTGAAACACCGGTATGTCGAGCAGCTCTTTCAGCCGCTCCTCGATGATGAAGCAGTCCGGCGCCCTGATGTCCTCGAGATTGATGCCGCCGAAGCTCGGGCCAAGATAGCGCACCGCGTTGATCACCGCGTCAACGTCGGGGGTGTCGACCAGAATGTCGATCGCATCGATGTCGGCGAAGCGCTTGAACAGCGCACCCTTGCCTTCCATAACCGGCTTGGCGGCGAGAGCACCGAGATTGCCGAGGCCGAGGATGGCGGTGCCGTTGGATATCACGGCCACCAGGTTGCCCTTGTTGGTGTAGTCGTAGGCGCGCTCAGGATCGCGCGCGATCGCCAACACCGGCACGGCGACGCCCGGGGAGTAGGCAAGCGACAGATCGCGCTGCGTGGTGAGCGGCTTGGTCGGCGTGATCTCGAGCTTGCCAGGCTTGCCGAGCCCATGGAACTGCAGGGCTTCCTGCTCGGTGAAGCGCGTGGCCGGGTGCTTGCTTGACATGGGGGTGGTGCCTCGCGGTCGTCCGCGCCGAGCCTACGTGGCGCCGACGACCCGCCCTTGCAACGATAGAGCCCGAGCCCGAGCAGCACAACCTCTGGCACGCGCCACAGCAGCAGAGCACGACGATACGCGCACATTCGCTCTGTGCATGGCCTGCCAACGCCCTCCGGAGCGGTTCCCTCTTGGCGGCGAAACCGCTATGGCTCTTGCCGTGCACAATGAGCGCGAGGCCATGGCGGGATCGAGCAGCAATAGCACGTCGCCGATGCCCGCGGCCGCAGCGGACGGTTGCGGCGGCACGCCACCACACCCTTTGTCTTCCTCGAGCGCAACGGCTGCCGACGCCGAGATCGATGCCGCGGTCACGCCATCCATGGCACAGTTCCTGAAAGTCAAGGCCGCACATGCCGGATGCCTGCTGTTCTACCGCATGGGCGATTTCTACGAACTGTTCTTTGAGGACGCCGTCGCCGCTGCCGCGGCGCTCGGTATCGTGCTGACCAAGCGCGGCAAGCATCTCGGCGCGGATATCCCGATGTGCGGCGTGCCGGTGCAGCGCGCCGAGGAGTACCTGAACCGGCTGATCCGGCAGGGCTTCCGGGTGGCGGTATGCGAGCAGCTTGAGGATCCCTCTGCGGCGCGCAAGCGCTCCTCGAAGGGAGTGTTGCGTCGCGACGTCGTGCGCCTGGTAACGCCCGGGACGCTCACCGAAGACAGCCTGCTCGACGCCAAGGCCGGCAACTTTCTGACCGCCGTTGCCACCCCCGGCAGGCGCAAGCCGGCGGGCGGGAGCGTGCTTGCGCTGGCCTCCCTCGATATTTCCACCGGCGAGTTCGAAGTTGCCGAACTACCCGTCGCCGACTTTCCCGGCGAGATCGTGCGCCTTTCCCCTGGCGAGGTGATCGCCGCAGAGGGATTGCTCGCCGACGCCGCGGCGCGGCGATGGATCGCCGCCGCGGGCGCCGCGGCAACGCCGGTCGCAGAAGCCTTTTTCGATGCGGCCAATGGCGAGCGCCTGCTCAAAGAGCGGCTCGGGGTTGGCGACCTCGGGGCCTACGGCGGCTTCTCACGGCCGGAGCTTGCGGCCATCGGCGCGTTGTTCAAGTACGTCGAGTTGACGCAAATCGGCAAACAGCCGTGCCTACGCCCGCCGCGGCGCGCCGGCCTCGGCAACCGCCTCGTCGTCGATGCGCCGACGCGCACCAGCCTCGAGCTGCTGCGCTCGCTCTCGGGCGACCGGCGCGGCAGTCTGCTTGCGGCGATCGATCGCACGCTGACGGCCGCTGGTGCCCGCGAGCTCGCGGCGCGCCTGTCGAGCCCGCTGCGCGAGCCCGCGGCGATCACCGCGCGGCTCGAGGCGGTCGCGTTCTTGCGCAACGACGAGCGCCGACGCCAGGACGTGCGCGCGGTACTTCGCAGCGCACCCGACATTGCCCGCGCCGCCGCCCGATTGGCGCTGCAGCGCGGGGGACCGCGCGATCTCGGAACGGTGCGCGAGTCGCTTGCCGCGGCCCATGCCGCCGCGCGCCACCTCGCCGACGGCGCCGCGGGCCTCGGGCTGCCGGACGAGCTCGCCGGCCTCTGTCGCGCCTTGACGGGCTGCGGCGGCGCGGGCAATGTCGGGTGCGCTGCGAAGTACCGCGCGCACGTCCTGGCGTCGGCGCTCGT
>JBPYEF010000389.1:0-3923 GCA_051985875.1 Hyphomicrobiaceae bacterium | reverse complement strand
TATCAAGCAGGCTGAACGCTACACACGCGGAGCCGAGCGCAAACGCTTGGCTCGTGAGAATATGCACCTGCTTGGAACAAAGCGTGTCGAGAAAATCCCTCACCGCGGATCCTAGAAAATGCCGGTGAGGGAAAACGAGGCAATAAAGCGAGGAAAATCAATGAGCAATTGTGTGGATGGTGCCCCAGGAGGGACTCGAACCCCCACACCCTTGCGAGTACCAGATTTTGAGTCTGGCGCGTCTACCGGTTCCGCCACTGGGGCTTGCTGCGATGGCGCGCCCGTGCCGACGCCATTTGGACGGCGGTTACAAGCGCTCTGCCGCGCGGACCCTAGCAAAGAGACCTCGGAAAGCAAAGCGCCGCGCTCGTTGCCGAGCATTCGTGTGGCGCTGCGGGTGTGCGGTTGGCGTGAGGCGGCGTGGCTTACCGGCTGGCGGCGCGCTGCGCTTGGCCTAGCGGCGCGCGAACAACCGCTCGATGTCGCTTACCTTGAGCTCGACATATGTGGGTCGGCCATGGTTGCATTGCCCGGAGTGCGGCGTCCGTTCCATTTCGCGCAGCAGCGCGTTCATTTCATCCGCGGTAAGCCGCCGACCGGCGCGCACGCTACCGTGGCAGGCCATGCGCGAGCACATCGCTTCGAGCCGGTCCTTGAGGGGGTTGCCTGCGCTATCCACTGCCAGCGCCAGCTCGCGCACCATCCCCTTGATATCGCCGTCGCCCAGCGGTCCAGGCACCTCGCGCACCATCACCGCCCCGGGGCCGAATGGCTCGAGCACCAGACCAAGGCGCGCAAATTCGCTGGCCGCCTCGACCAGCGCCGCCACGTGCTCTTCGGGTAGTTCGACGATCTCCGGGATCAGCAGCAGCTGGCGCGCGACGCTGCCAGTGCTCATTCCGGCCTTCAGCCGCTCGTAGACCAGCCGTTCGTGTGCGGCGTGCTGGTCGACGATAACCACCGAGTCTCGGGTCTGCGCCACAATGTAGGTACTGTGCAGTTGGGCGCGTGCAGCGCCGAGCGGGCAGTCGAGCAGATCGGGCGCGGCGGGCTCCGCCGCAGCGTGGGCATCCGCGCTTGGCTGGGCGATGTCCGGTAGCGGCGCATAAAACGAAGCAGACTCACCGTCGCGATGGCGCCACTTCCAGCGGTCGCGTGCGGCGAGGGCATACGGTCGTGCGCTCTCCGCCCCATGCGTCAGCGCCGCAAGCGTGCGCACCCCGCCTGCGGCGGACGCGCGGTGTCCGGCCGCATCCAGTCCTTGGCGCAGTGCGCCAGCTACGAGATTACGCACGCGGCCGGCATCGCGAAAACGCACTTCGACCTTGGCTGGATGCACATTGACGTCGACTTCGTCGGGCGGCAGCTCGAGGAACAAGGCCAATAATGGGTAACGTCCTCTGGCGAGCAGGTCGCCATAGGCTGCGCGTACCGCACCGAGCAGCACTTTGTCCTTCACCGGACGGCGATTGACGAACAGATACTGCTGGCTGGGATCGGGACGGTGCAGTGTTGGCAGCCCGGCAAATCCATGCACCCGCGTGCCCTCGCGCTCGATATCGATTGGCAGCGCGTCGGGTAGAAACTCTCGCCCCATGATGCGTCCGAGCCGCGCCAAGTGCCCGGACGTATCCAGCGGCTGCGCGGGCAGTCTCAATCCGGCGCGCTCACCCGTCGTTACGGTGAACGCGACCCCGGGATGCGCCATTGCCAGCCGTCTCACGACCTCCGAGATCGCCGCATTCTCGGCGCGCTCGCTCTTGAGGAACTTGAGCCGCGCTGGAGTGGCCGAGAACAGTTCACGCACCTCAACCGAGGTGCCGAAGTTGTGCGGTGCCGGGCGTACGGGGTGCTTGGTGCCGCGCTCGACGACGATTTCGTGTCCGTCGCCGCCGTCGCGCGACCGCGAGCGAATCGCCAGGCGCGCTACCGAGCCGATCGACGGCAATGCCTCGCCGCGAAAGCCTAGTGTGGCGATTTTGAAGAGATCTTCTGCATGCAGCTTAGAGGTCGCATGGCGCTCGACGGCAAGAGCCAGGTCATCGACGTCCATGCCTTCGCCGTTGTCGGTGACGCGCACCAGCGACAGGCCCCCGGCCGCTGTCAGGACGTCGATCTCCCCGGCTCCTGCATCGAGGGCGTTCTCCAGCAACTCCTTGACAACGCTTGCCGGCCGCTCGACCACCCCCCCGGCGGCGATGCGGTTGATGACTTCGGGGCTCAGTTGACGAATGCGCACGATGACCCCCAATCCGGACGGCGAAAGTCACGGCTTGGGCAGGGCCGCAACGCGTCGTCGCGTGAATTGCTTGACCGACTCCACCGCCGGCTGATCGAAGGGATCGACGCCGAGCAAACGCGCGGCAAGAATCGTTTCCAGCATGAAATGCATCATCAACGCTCCGATGCTGCTTTCGTCAAGCTGCGGCAGGTCGAAGGTGCGCACGGGCCTGCCGGCATCAATCAGCGCCTCGGGAACGGCCATGGCTTGCGCCCCGACCAGATCGCCGGCCGTGTGATCGGCGAGGTAGTCGACGCCCGCGCACGCCGCGAGCTCGCGTGTTATGCGCGGACCGAGCCCCGCGGAGGGCGTCCGCACAATGCTGACCAGGTACTCGAGCGGTCCGTCCAAGAGGAGCTGCAAGCGGCCGTGCTGATCGAGGGGTCCGAGACTGGCGATTGGCATCGTGCCCTGGCCGTCCTTGCCGAGGCTTTCGGCCCACAGTTGCGCAAACCAGTGTGCCAACCGGCCGAGCCGGTCGGCATAGGGCATCAAAACCTGCGCACGAACGCCCCGCTCCCGCGCCAGCCCGACGGCGATCGCGGCCCCCTCCGCTGGGGCAAATCCCTGGGGCGATCGGGCGGCCAGCAGCGCGCCAACGACTTTGTAGGCGCCAGCGCGAATGGCGCGCACATCGAGCCCGCGTGCCATCGCCGGCACCAAACCCACATTGCTCAGCGCTGCGTACCGGCCAGCGATACCAGGATGATGCTCAAGCAGGGGAATGTTGTACGCCTCAAACAGGGCGCGCAGGCCGTTCTGACTGCCAGTGCGCGCCGGCTCGGTGATGCCGAGGAAGGTGTCGCTGATACGCGCCGCGAGGCCCGCTTGCTGCACCGCGGCGATCGCCGCCATGGCCTGCACGAGCGTCTCCGGCGTGCTGCCGGACTTGCTGATGACGACGAAACGCGTCAGCGCCAGGTCGCAGGCGCCGAGCGCCGCTGCCAGTGTGGTCCCGTCGAGATTGTCATAGAAGCGCGTGCGCGGCCGTTGCTTCTGGCGTTCGGTTGCCGACCCCGGTATGTTCCATCCCCCGAGCTGGGCCAACGCCTGTCCCCCAAGGCTCGAGCCACCGACACCGAAGAACACGACCGTCTCGGCGCCGCGCGCAAGCCTGTCGAACGCCGCTTCGGCCGCCGCGAGATCGCCGGTCTCCTCGGCGATGCTGAGTTGCGGCAACCGGCCGGCACCGTAGGCGTCCTTGAGCTCCCCCAGCACGCGCCCGAGCGGCTCAAGCCAGTGCGCCAGCTCCCTTGGGGTGAGCCCGTGACGGCCGATCGTTGCCTCGAGGCATCCAGTTATGGCATGGCGGTAGGGCGGCGGCGACCGTGGAACGCTGCGTGGCTCGGGCATCAGCTAGGGCTAGCGCGAATCGGCCGGGCTGTCATCTTGCGCGGGACCGCGGCATCAATTCGTTGCGCTGGCGAGGATCGATTGCGTTGCACCCGTGCCAAGCGCGCGGGTTTGCTCGCAAAACCTTGAGCAGCGTCGGCGGCGATGGACTAGCCGCGCTTGGCGATCAGGCCCTTCGGACGACCGACGATGGTGACGATCAAATCCTGGCCCTCAAACAGGCGCTTGGCGACGCGCTTGAGGTCTTCGAGCGTCACGGCCTCGATCTCGGAGTTGCGCCTGTCGACGT
>JBPYEF010000388.1:0-2816 GCA_051985875.1 Hyphomicrobiaceae bacterium | reverse complement strand
CCGCGAACCCGCCGGCGCCGCCGCCCTGCCGATCGCCGAGCATGCTCACGACCACGTTGTCGCCCGGCATGCAGTGGACCGTATGCGGACGCGTGTAGCCCGTCTTGTGGACGAGCTCCTGCGGCTCGATCACCTTTTCGATCCTTGGCCGCCGCGGGTCGTCTGCGACGTTGACGACGTGGATACGCGAGGAGCGAAAGCCGGGCACGATCAGGTGCGAACGATCAGGGCCGTGACAGGCAGAGCTGCAACGGTTCCAGCCGAAGTGGTGCAGCTCGTCGCCCACGTTCGGCATCGGCGTCTCGTGAACCACCGAGCCCTCCTCGGTGTCGACGACCGCGAGGAAGTCCGGCGCGCGCACGCCGGTGCCCTCGTGAAGGCACGCCAGGTAGAGGAGCTCCTCGGGCTGCGCGTGGCGCGCCTGCTCGGGTGACGCATGAAACGAAGCAGGTTTGCTGTGGCCGTTTGGCTCGCTCATCGTCAGGCCCCTTCGTCTTCGCCCGAGGGCTTGACGTTCTGGTTGAGGCGGAACAGGTTCGTCGGGTCGTATCTGTCCTTGAGTGCCACCAGCCGGGCGTACTTCTTCTCGCCGTAGCTCGCGCGCACACGCTCCTCGCCCTCGTCAGAGGTGAAGTTCAGGTACACACCGTCGACGACGTGCGGCTTCAGATCCGCGGCCAGGCTGCGCGCCCACCCGACCTGTGCCTCGGCGGCCGCCGCGTCAGGCTCCATCCAGAGCCCCAGCGCGTGATAGCACCACGGCACATTCCGCCGGCCGAGCGCGGTCTCCTCCTCGCCGACGCGGCTGATCGCTCCGCCCATCGGCTCGATCAGAAGCTGCGCCATCGGGCCGGCGCGCCTGCCGCCGTGATCGATGATCGTCTCGATCACCTCGTCGCCGAGCGCGGGAAGGAACCCCGCCTTCATGTAGGCCCGCGTGCCGGGAGGGCCGCCGTCGTCGAGCAGACGCTGCAGCGCCGTATAGGGCATCGGCTGGACCAGGTCCATCAGTGGCCGGGCGATCTCGCGAATCGGCGCGATCACCCGCTCACCCTCGTCGGTCGAACCGGTCCAGCAGATCATGATCCCGAGGATCGGCTTGAAATGCATCTCGGGCGGCACGAACGGCTCCGGTGGCGCGCTTACGAACGCGACGGCGGCGCCCAAGTCGTCGGGAGCGTCGGGCATGTACTCGCGCATGAAGCGCAGCACCTCACCTGCGCGATCTGGCGGGCACACGAGCATCCCGCCGTAGATGATCGGGCCGACCTCGTGCAGGCGATACTCGAACGAGGTCACGACCCCGAAGTTACCCCCGCCTCCGCGAAGACCCCAGAACAGCTCCTCATTCACGGTGGCGCTCGCGGTCAGCAGGCTGCCGTCGGCCGTGACGATGTCGGCCGACAGCAGGCTGTCGGCCGTCAGCCCGCACTTGCGCTCGAGCCAACCGCTGCCACTGCCGAGCGTCAGCCCGGCGATCCCGGTGGTCGAGAAGCGACCGCCTGTCACCGCCAGGCCAAAGGCCTGCGTCTCGCTGTCGAACTCGCCCCACGTCAGACCCGGTTCTGCGCGCACGGTGCGCGCCTGCCGATCGACCCGGATTCCTTTCATCGGCGACAGGTCGATCACGAGGCCGCCATCGCAGGTCCCGTATCCGCTGGCCGAATGGCCACCGCCACGAACGGCGACCGCCAGCGCGTTGTCGCGCGCGCAATTGACCGCCGCGATGACATCCGCTGCAGCGCTGCAGCGGGCGATCAGTGTCGGGCGGCGATCGAACATCCCGTTCCAGACCATCCGCGCGCTGTCGAAGTCCGGGTGCTCGCAATCGACTATCGCGCCGCGAAACGAGGTCGCGAGCTGCTCATCGAGAGATGAAACCTCTACAGATGTCGCCATTACTACTCCTTGTCGCTCTGCGGCCCGTCGGGCAAGACGCGATGCCGACCCAACGCCACATTGGCTGCTGGCCGTCTCTCGAATCAAGCGCGCTCCCAGGTCGCGTTGTCCGTACTCGTGTTTGATCAACCAGCAGGTTCATAGACGCGAGGACATCTCGCAATAAGGTGAAGACCCCATCTCTACCGAGGATGCTCGCGGTCCCTACGGCCCTCGGCTTGCCGGTCCTTGAAAGCGCCGATGCCAACCGCGCGGTGGCCAACCTCGCGGAGGTCACCTACATAGCCAACCATCTCGCAAGGCCTCTGGAAATTCGCCCTGGTAAACCGTGAAGAAATGGCCGAAGGGTTCTCGTCCAATGCGTGCGCGTCTTGCCCATCGTGTACTCGGTCGATGCAACGACCTTCTCGCTCGTGAGCGACTGCTGAGCTACCACCACAGGTGGAGGTCTGCCTCGTGCGGTTCGCACGGCCACCGTCCACGCGTTGCGCGCCGGCGACAGGCTGCTAGTCTGGGGTTGATGTTGTGCTCTTGGCTGTGACCTGATGCCCGGACGCCGCGCAAGCGGCGTCTTCCTTGTCGCGTGCCCGCCTGGCGAGCCATTCGCGGGCGTGCCCTGCCCCTTGAGGTCCTGTCGTGAGCACCTATTTGCGCGTACTGCGCCACCCCAACTTCCGTTATCTGTTCCTTGGCCAAGCCGCCAGCGCGATCGGCGATCGTGCAGTGGTCGTCGCGATCGCGCTGTACGTCACGCAGTCGACAGGCTCCGCGGGCGACCTCGGGCTCGTGCTCGCCGCCCAGTCGCTGCCGCTGGTCGCGCTGCTCTTGCTCGGCGGCGTGTGGGCCGATCGTCTCCCGCGCCAGCGCATCATGATCGTCGCCGATCTCGCGCGTGCGGCGCTGCACGTCGCGCTCGC
>JBPYEF010000387.1:0-14542 GCA_051985875.1 Hyphomicrobiaceae bacterium | reverse complement strand
AAGATGCTGACCAGTGCTGCTTTTGCCCAGCTGATACGCGCTGCCCGCGACGATGGCGCGAAGGCGCTTGGCCTGATGCTCGGCGGCGCCGACGGCCTCGCCAGCGAGGCCGTGCAAGCCGCGCGCCTTACGCTGTCGTTCGGCGCCATCACCTTGCCCCACCAGCTGGCGCGCATCGTGCTTGCAGAACAGCTCTATCGCGCTGCCACCATCCTCGCGGGCCACCCCTATCACAGGGACTGAGCGCGCGGCCGCCGCCATGCTTCCCCCCCTGCTCAGACCGTGACCGCGCAAGGAGCGACTGCCCATGCGAAATCTGGCACCCGAGACGCTGGCCGCCCAGGCGGGGGGTCTCATCGACGGCGAGACGGGCGCGATCGTGCCGCCGTTGCACGTCGCGACCACCTATATCCGCGACCCGGACAATCAGTATCGCCGGGGCTACAGCTACGGCCGGCCGGACAATGCGACCGTGCGCCAGGTCGAGAGCGTGATTGCCCAGCTCGAGGGCGCCGCCGCGAGCCTGTTGGTCGCATCCGGCATGACGGCGGCGACGACGGCGTTCTTAGCACTGCCGCGGCCCGCACACGTGATCGCGCCGCGCGTGATGTACTGGGGGCTGCGCAAGTGGCTCGAGGAGGATGCCCGCCAATTTCAGCTCGCGGTCAGTTTCGTCGATACCGCCGACATCGCCGCGATCCGCGCCAATTTGCGCAGCGAGACGCGCCTGATCTGGCTCGAGACGCCGGCAAACCCGCTGTGGTGCATCGCTGACATCGAGGCGATCGCCGGGCTCGCGCACGCGGCCGGCGCGCTGCTCGCTGTCGATTCGACGGTCGCCACCCCCGTGCTGACGCGCCCGATCGCGCTGGGCGCCGACGTGGTGATGCATTCCGCTACCAAGTACTTGAACGGCCACTCCGACGTCATCGCGGGGATGCTGGCTTTTGCGCGCAGGGATAGCTATTGGGAGCGAGCCGTACGCCAGCGCAGCATGCTCGGCGGCATACTCGGGCCGTTCGAGGCCTCGCTGCTGCTGCGCGGCATGCGCACTTTGCACGTGCGCGTGCGCCAGCAGTGCCGCTCGGCCGCTGCGATTGCGCAGCGCTTTGCGGCGGATCCGCGCGTGACCGCGGTGCTGTATCCTGGGCTGCCATCCCACCCGGACCACGCGGTCGCCGCACGGCAAATGCTCGGCGGGTTCGGCGGCATGCTATCGCTACGCGTCAACGACGCCGCGAGCGCCATCGCCACCGCCGCCAGGGTCGAGGTCTGGAAGCGCGCCACCTCGCTCGGCGGCGTTGAAAGCCTGATCGAGCACCGCGCCAGCGTCGAAGGCGCAGATTCGCCCTGCCCCACCGACCTGCTGCGCCTCTCCGTCGGGCTCGAGGACGTCGCCGATCTGATCGGCGATCTCGATCAGGCGCTCGGCAAGCCCTGAGCGAGCAGTGGCGACCCGCCACCGATGCGCGGCATGTCCCGGCGGACGCAAAGCTAATTGGCGCCCTGGAGCAACCGCCGGGCGATGACCTGGGCTTGGATCTCGGCCGCCCCCTCGAAGATGTTGAGGATGCGCGCGTCGCACAACACCCGGCTCACCGGATACTCCAATGCAAAACCGTTGCCGCCGTGGATTTGCACGGCATTGTCGGCATTGGCCCAAGCAATGCGTGCGGCGAGCAGCTTGGCCATCCCGGCCTCGAGGTCGCAGCGACGGCCCTGATCCTTCTCGCGCGCCGCGTAGTAGGCGAGCTGACGCGCGACCATGATCTCCACCGCCATCATGACGATCTTGTCGGCGACGCGCGCAAAGGCGTAGATCGGTTTGCCGAATTGCTTGCGCTCGAGCGCATACGTCAGGGCGAGATCCATGGCCGATTGCGCCACGCCGACGGCGCGCGCCGCCGTCTGAATGCGCGCCGACTCGAAGGTGGTCATCAGCTGCTTGAATCCCTGGCCTTCGACGCCGCCGAGCAGCTGGGTGACCGGCACCTCGAAGCCGTCGAAGGCGATGTCGTATTCCTTCATGCCGCGGTAGCCGAGCACGGCAATCTCGCCGCCGCTCATGCCGCGTGCCGGAAACGGCTCGCGGTCGCTGCCGCGCGGTTTCTCGGCCAGCAGCATCGACAGCCCCCTGTAGCCCGGCTCGGCCGGGTTGGTGCGCACGAGCAGGGTCACCAGGTCGGCCCGCACCGGATGCGTGATCCAGGTCTTCTGCCCAGTCACCTGGTAGACGTCGCCCATGCGCACGGCGCGCGTCTTCAGCGCCGCGAGATCCGATCCGGTGTCCGGCTCGGTGAACACGGCGGTTGGCAGCATGGCGCCGCTGGCGATCTGCGGTAGGTATTTTTCCTTCTGCTGCTGCGTGCCGCCGCCGAGGATCAGCTCGCCGGCGATCTCCGATCGCGTGCCGAGGGAGCCGACGCCAATGTAGCCGCGCGACAGCTCCTCGGAGACGACGCACATCGCCTCCTTGCCGAGCCCGAGGCCGCCGAATGCCTCGGGAACCGTCAAGCTGAACACCCCGAGCGCCCCGAGCTTGCCGATCATCTCTTCGGGGATGTAGCTGTTGGCGAGGTGCCAGGCGTGGGCGTGCGGCACGACCTCGCTCAAGGCAAAGCGGCGCATTTGCGTGCGCATGGCATCGAGCGTGTCGTCCAGCCCCGTGTCGCCGTAGGTGGTGAGCCCCGGTTGGGCGGCAATGAGCTCCGCCAAGCGCGCTTTGAGATCGGCTGCCGTCCCGACATCGACCAAGCTTGCGACCTCGGCATCGAAGTCGGCAATCGCCGCGCGCGGTACGCCGAGCTGGGCGAGCCGCACGATCTCGTTCTGGCTCATGGCGATGCCGCCGAAGATCTGCGCGAGGTATTCTCCGAAGGCAGCGCTCAGCAGCAGCTGCTCCATCTCGCCGAAGCGCCGCTGTTCCTCAAGGCGGCGCGCCCACGCGAGCATCTGCCGCAAGGCCTCAACGTAGGTGGCAAGCCAGGCAAGTCCATGGGCGGCGGCCTGCTGCCGGTCCAGCCCCGCCTCAGCCTGCAGCGCGGCGCGCAGCCCGCCCTTGGCCGCCTGCAGCACGCGCTCGGCGGCCGTCACCGCCCGCGCGCAGCGCGCGAGCAGGGGGCCGTCTTCACTTGCCAGCGCTCGATTCGCCATGGCAGCCACCGATGCTCTGCTGTGCGGACACTAGCCGAGCGACGAGCCCGTGCAACCGGCGCGGACGATCCTCTCCAGCCAGCGCGGCTCACTCGCCCAGCAGCATTTTGCGGAAGTTCGCGACGGCAGCGGCCCTCTCCTCGTCGGTCCGCCGTTCCCGAACGATCTCCTCACTCACGATCTCGACGTCCGCCTCCTCGGCGCCTGCTTGAGGAGGAGAAAAGGTCGCCGGGCGCGCTCCGGCGACCGCCAGGGCGCGCAGCCGCTCGCGCAGCGCAGGAGGCCGCCCTCCCTCCGCGGTGGCAACCGGTTCGCGTGCCACGAACGTCACCGCCGCCTCCTCCGCGACGGTCGGGAGCTGATCCTCCCCCGCCGCACCCTGCGGCGCGGTCTGCTGCGCTGCGGGCGCATTTCGCGGCGCGGATGCCGGTAGTTCGGGCGGACGCTGGGGCGCGCGGCGCGTCCCCGCCAGACGCGCCTCTTCTGCCGCGCGCCGCCGCAGCAGGTCGGCGATGTGCGGAGGGAGCTCGCTTGCATCGCCCGGCGCGGCACCCGCGCTCGGAACCGGGGCGGGCGCTTCTTTTTCGGATTTTTCGGAGCTCAGGACGGCGATCGCCTCGCCGACGTGCCGCCATGCACGATAGGCAGCATTCGTCGCCAGCGCCATCTCGAGGCGCATGTCGCGGGCGCGACGCGCGGCCGCGTCGGGGTCACCCGCCGGGGTCGGACCGCGCGTCAGCGCGCGCCAATGCTCGTCGACCTCCAGCAGTGTTTGCAAGCGAGCGCGCGCTTGCCTGAGGACATCGAGCACGTCCTGTGGGCGATCAGCCATCCCGCCTCTCCTGCACGCCTCTCCTGCGCTCTGCTCGCCACTATACGCTCACGCCATCTCCGGCTACGGCGCGGCTGGCAGCAGTCTACCACAACGCCCCGACGCACGCTCGACGCGCCAGCCCGCCGCGTTTAAGTTGCCGATACGCCACCACGCCGGCCCAGCCCTGCCAATTCGTGGAGGATCAATGCTTTTCCGGCAAATGCGCGCCTTGGCCGCGGCGACCTACGAGCTCTATGCGGACAGCGGGTTCTCCATGGCCGGCGGGGTGGCCTACGCCTTCGTTCTGTCGCTGTTCCCGTTCTGCATTTTTCTCGGCGCGCTTGCCGGCCACTTCGGCGGCGAGGCCCTGGCGAAGTCGGCGGTGGCGCAGCTGTTCCAGATGGCGCCCGCGCCGGTCGTCGACGCGATCGCCCCGGAAGTGATGGCGGTAATGGGCCAGAGCCGGCTCGGATTGCTGACCGTCGGCGCACTGATCGCGCTGTTCTTTGCCACCAGCGCCATCGAAAGCCTGCGCGCCGCGCTCAACGTCGCCTACCGCGTGAAGGAGCGCCGGTCCTACCCGATGTGCGTGCTGGAAAGCTCGCTGTTCGTCGTGCTCAGCGCCATCGGCATGCTGGCGCTCGCCTGGGGCGTCGTCGTCGGCCCGCAGCTCGCGGCGCGCTTCAAGCCGAGCTGGCTGCTGTGGCTTGCGGACACGGGCCTGGTCCCCCTGATCGCCCGCTATGCGATCGTCATCGCGGCCATCGGCGTGCAGCTGACGGCCTACCATCTGTGGCTGGCCGCAGGGCAACGCCGGGTGACCGACGTTTGGCCTGGCGTACTGGTCAGCATCGTCCTGTGGTTGCTGGCCGCGCAGTTGTTTGCCTCCTGGCTCACCATCAGCAACTACTCGCGCTTCTATGCTGGGCTGACGAGCATCATGAGCGCGCTCGTGTTCTTCCAGGTCTCTGCCATCATCGTCATTCTCGGCGCGGAGCTCAATCGCGGCCTGGTCGAGGTAAAGCGGCGCTTCATCGCCATGGAGTCCGCGCCGGTGGACGCAGGAGCGCTTGGGCGCACGCCAGACGCCGAGCGGCCAATGCGCGGCTGAATTAGGAATCAAGCAAAGCGCTTGCGGCTCTCCTCGAGCGCGTCCTCGAAGGTGCGCAGCCCGGTGCGCGGCGCATTGACGAGAACCGCCATGTTGCCGGGCTTGTGCTCGTTGCGCCACATGCGCGTGTGCGCCTTGGGGATCTGCTCCCAGGAAAAGACTTCGGACATGCACGGGTCAAGGCGCCGCTCCACCACGAGCTTGTTGGCCTGAGCCGCCTGCAGCAGGTTGGCGAAGTGCGACCCCTGTACGCGCTTTTGGTGCATCCACAGATAGCGCGCATCCATGGTCAAATTGTAACCGGTGGTGCCGGCGCAGATCACCACCATGCCGCCGCGCTTGACCACCAACACCGATACCGGGAAGGTCGCCGCACCCGGGTGCTCGAAGACAAAATCGACGTTATTGCCCTTGCCGGTGATCTCCCAGATGGCCGCGCCGAACTTGCGCGCCTCCTTGAACCAGGCATCGAATTCTGATGATCCGACCTTCGGCAGCTCGCCCCAGCACTTGAACTTGGTGCGGTTGATGACGCCGCGGGCGCCGAGTTGCATGACGAAATCGCGCTTATCATCATCGGAAACGACTCCGATGGCGTTGGCGCCGGAGGTGGCGATCAGCTGCACGGCCATCGATCCGAGCCCGCCCGATGCCCCCCAGACCAGCACGTTATGTCCGGGGCGAATGACGTGCGGCCGGTGGCCGAACAGCATGCGGTAGGCGGTCGCCAGCACCAGGATGTAGCAGGCGCTCTCCTCCCAGGTTAGATGCCTGGGGCGTTCCATCAGCTGCCGGTCCTGCACGCGGCAGAACTGCGCAAACGAGCCGTCGGGCGTCTCGTAGCCCCAGATGCGCTGCGAGGGCGAGAACATCGGATCCCCGCCATTGCATTCCTCGTCGTCGCCGTCGTCCTGGTTGCAGTGAATGACGACCTCGTCGCCGACCTTCCAGCGCCGCACCTTGGAGCCGACGGCATAGACGATGCCCGCCGCGTCGGAACCGGCAATGTGGTAGGGTTGCCGATGCGCGTCGAGCGTCGAAATCGGCTTACCAAGCGCCGCCCAGACGCCGTTGTAGTTGACCCCGGCGGCCATCACCAGCACGAGCACGTCGTGGCTGTCGAGTTCCCAGGTCGGGACGATCTCGACCTGCATGGCCGTCTCCGGCGGCCCGTGTCGCTCCTTGCGGATCACCCAGGCGTACATCCGCTTCGGCACGTGGCCGACGGGGGGAATGTCGCCGAGCTCATAGAGCTCCTTGGCCTGGCCGGCCCCCTGCGGGGGCGACGCGGACGCCGCTCGCCCCGGGTGCTCCTCGCGCACGCGCGGGGGCTTCACGCCAGACTCTGACCTCGACCGTACAGCCATCGGTCCCTCCCTGGCATCGGCAAGCGCGCCCGCCGACGTGCGGCCGGCCGGCTTTTGCTGCAACGCAAAGAAGAGGACAGATCGGCGCGGGGCTCAAGCGAATTCTGCGCGAACACGGCGCTCTATCCCCGCTAAGCGGGCCTTAACGCCGGTGCGGATAGGCTCGGTCCCCCCGGGGCGAGCCGGCTGCGCTCGCCCCGGGGGCATAGGTCCGCGCGCGGCGTCCGCAGCAGGTTTTCTTGCTTGGCTGCGCGTTCGCTGGGCGTTGCTCGGGTGCGTTCCGGCGCTTTGCGCGCCCGCGATCAGCGGGAGCGCGCGGCGGCGACCGGCCTCGCCCTGGGGCAGGGAACCGCCCCCTACGGCGGCCGCCTTCCCGCGCCGTTGCGGGGCGGTTAGTGTAAGGCGGTTTCGCGGTTGCGAAAGAGGAGCGTAGCATGACGCGGCGCAAGCGGGCGACCCCAGCGGCCACCTTGCCCATGCGTGACAAGCCCTGGCTGTTTCGCACCTACGCTGGACATTCCACCGCCGCCAAGTCGAACGCCCTCTACCGCCGAAACCTGGCCAAGGGCCAGACCGGGCTGTCCATCGCCTTCGATCTGCCCACCCAGACCGGCTATGACGCCGATCACGAGCTGGCGCGCGGCGAGGTCGGCAAGGTCGGCGTGCCGATCTCCCACCTCGGCGACATGCGCGAGCTCTTCGCGGGCATTCCGCTCGGCGAGATGAACACGTCGATGACCATCAATGCTACCGCCTGCTGGCTGCTCGCACTCTACGTGGCCGTCGCCGATGAGCAGGGGACGGATCGTCAACGGCTCGCCGGTACCACGCAAAACGATATCATCAAGGAATATCTTTCCCGCGGCACGTACGTCTTTCCCCCCGCGCCATCGCTGCGGCTGATCAAGGACACGATCCTCTTCACCTGCCGTGCCATGCCGAAGTGGAACCCGGTCAATGTCTGCTCCTACCATCTGCAGGAGGCCGGGGCCGAGCCGGTGCAGGAAGTGGCCTTCGCGCTCGCCACCGCGCAAGCCGTGCTCGACATCGTACGGGCGTCGGGCGAGGTAGCGCCGGCGGACTTCGGCGCGGTCGTCGGGCGCATCTCGTTTTTCGTCAACGCCGGCCTGCGGTTCGTAACCGAACTCTGCAAGATGCGCGCCTTCAGCGAGCTGTGGAGCGAGATCACGGCAGAGCGCTACGGCGTGGTCGATGCCAAGCACCGCCTGTTCCGCTACGGCGTCCAGGTCAATTCCCTCGGACTGACCGAGCCGCAACCCGAAAACAACGTCTTTCGCATTCTGCTGGAACTGCTGTCCGTCACCTTGTCGCGCAATGCACGGGCGCGCGCGGTGCAGCTACCGGCCTGGAACGAGGCGATGGGCCTGCCGCGGCCATGGGACCAGCAGTGGTCGCTGCGCATGCAGCAAGTCCTCGCCTACGAGACCGACCTGCTCGAGTATGCCGACATCTTCGAGGGTGCGACCGCCATTCGCGAGAAGGTCGCGGAGCTGAAGGCTGCCGCGCGCCGGGAGCTTGCGGCCATCGAGGACATGGGTGGCGCAGTGGCGGCCATCGACTACATGAAGCGCGCACTGGTGAGCAGCAACACGCAGCGCGTGCACCGGATCGAACGCGGAGAACAGATCGTCGTCGGCGTCAATCGCTTCACCGAGGCAGAGCCGTCGCCGCTGTCCAGCGGAGACGCAGCAATCGAGGCGGTCGACCCGGCGCTCGAGCGCGGGCAAGTCGAACGGCTCAAGGCATGGCGCGCGCAGCGAGACGACGGGGCGGCGCAGCTGGCATTGGCCGAACTGCAGCGCATCGCCAAGGAGGGCGCCAACATCATGGACGCCTCGATCGCCTGCGCAAGGGCCGGCGTGACGACGGGCGAGTGGGGGAGCGCGCTGCGCGCGGTGTTCGGGGAATACCGCGCGCCGACCGGTATCGGCGGGGCCGGAGCCGCGCCGGGCGGTGGGGTCGAGGAGGTGCGCGGTGCCGTCGAGCGCGTGTCGGCGCGTCTCGGACGCCGCCTCAAGCTGCTGATCGGCAAGCCCGGGCTCGACGGCCACTCCAATGGCGCCGAGCAGATTGCCGTGCGCGCGCGCGATTGCGGCATGGACGTCGTATACGAGGGCATTCGCCTCACCCCCGCGCAGATCGTGCGCGCCGCCGTGGAGGAGGGGGTGCATGTCGTCGGGCTGTCGATTCTCTCCGGTAGCCACCTGCCGCTGGTCAGCGAGGTGATCGAGCGCATGCGCAACGAGGGGCTCGGGGACGTGCCCCTCGTCGTCGGCGGCATCATCCCGAGCGAGGATGCAGCCAAGCTGCGCAGGCTCGGTGTGGCAGCGGTTTACACGCCGAAGGACTTCGAACTCAACGCCATCATGCGCGACATCGTGCGGCTGGCCGACACGTTGTCCGAGGCAGCCTGACGGCCGAGCGCTGGTCGCGCGGTTGCGAAGCCGCGCATGCCCCGCCCATGCCCTTGGGGCAGCCGCGCAATTGGCCTTGTTTCCGGCGCCGACATCCGTCTCAATGGCAGCGCCCGCAAGCGCAGCGACGGGTCGGCACACGGGCGATGGGTGCTCGAGCCGGAGCCGTAGCGGGCGAAGGGTGGCTGAAGGGAGCCGTTATGCACCCAGTAACGCGCCGGCGCTTCAACGCGGGCCTAGTCGCCGCGGGCACACCGCTCGTCGGGACACCGCTCCTCGCCGCGCCACTGCCGGCCGAAGAGCGTGCTCGCGTGCTGTCGGCGGCCGAGCGCGAAGGCAAGATGGCCCTCGCGACCTCGCTGTCGGTCGCCGAGTTCCCGAGGTTCCTCGCCGCCTTCAACAAGCTCTACCCGTTTCTCGAGCTCGACAGCGGCTATTATTCGGCACCCACGGGTAGGGTGCTGGCCCGCATCGATGCCGAGCTCGCCGCCGACGCACTGAGCTTCGACGTGGCGCACATTGCCAGCGTCGCGGCCTTCATGGCCTACGCGCGCAAGGGAGAGCTCCTCGCCTATGCCTCGCCCGAGCGCGACGCCCACCTTCCCGGCAGCTACTATGACGATCAGTGGGCGACGGCGCGTATCATCGGCATCATCATGGCGTACAACAAACATCGGCTGCCGCCGGATCAGGCGCCCAAGGCGTGGGCCGACCTGCTGAGACCGGAGTTCAAGGACCGCAAGCTCGTCATTCAGGACTCGGCCGCGGGCACGACCTTCAACCAGTTCTACATCCTCGAGCAGGAGTTCGGCCCCGACTTTCTCAAGCAGCTCGCCGGGCAGAAACCGGTGATCGTCGCCACCGCCGTCCAGCTCATCGATCTGCTGGTACGCGGCGAGGCCCTCGTCGGGGCGACCGTCGATCACTTCCGCGCCTTCGAGCCGGCGGCGATGAAGGCGGGTATCGTCGGCGTCTACCCGCGCGAAGGCATGCCGATTGCGGCGGTGCCGATCGCCATCTTCAAGCGGGCGCCCCACCCCAACGCCGCCAAGCTGTTCGTCGACTTCGTGCTGTCGAAAGAGGGCCAGCAGCTGCTGTGCATCGACATCTTCGGTGTCTACTCGACGCGTCGGGACATTGCGCCGCCCCCCGGCCAAATCGCCCTCGAACAGGCCAAGCCGCTCCGGCCGAAAGACCTCATCGCCTACGAGGCTGCCGCCACACGCTTCCCGGAGCATTTCGATTCGCTATTCAAGTAGGCGCCGTGCAGGCATCCAACGCACCACTGCCGCGCCGCAACGCACTGCGGTCGATGGCACCGGCATCTTGGCGGACGCCTGATCCCGAGCTTGCCGTCGTCGTCGGGCTGTGCGCGGTGCTGGCGGTGCTGGTCGTGGCACCGCTCACGGCGGTGGTGCTCGCGGCGTTTGCCCGCGGTGCGGACAACAGCTGGAACGCGCTGCTTGCCCCGCTGCACGCGCCACGCATCATCGCCAACACGCTCTACGTGGCGCTGGCGGCTACCCTGCTCAGTCTGCTCATCGGCGGTGCGCTGGCGCTGATCCTGGTTCGCATTGCGACCCCCGGTCGGCGTTGGCTCGAGGCGCTGGTGACGCTGCCGCTATACGTCACGCCCTTGCTGACCGCGATTGCCTGGTCCTGGCTCGGCGCTCCCCGCAGCGGCCTCATCAATTTGTTCTGGCGCAACGGCCTCGGCCTTGGCGAGAGTCTGATCAATACCCACTGCGCCGAGGGCGTGATCTTCGTCGCGGCGCTCGCCTATGCGCCGCTGCCGTTCGTGCTGATCGGCGGCGCGCTGCGCGGCATGGACCCCGCGCTCGAGGACAGCGCCCGCATCCACGGCGCGTCGGTGGTTGCCGCGTTCCGCCGCGTGACGCTGCCGCTGATGCTGCCCGCGGTGCTCGGTAGCGGCATCCTCGTGCTGGTACAGTGCATGGGATTGTTCAGCGTCCCCGCCGTGCTTGGCATGCCCGACGGGTTCTACGTGGCCGGAACGGAGATCTATCGACTGCTCAACAATTATCCCGCCCGCATCCCGCAGGCGGCGGCGTGGGGGCTGCTGCTGCTGCTGGCAACCGGCGTGCTGCTCTGCCTGCAGGCGGCAATCCTCAACCGACGCTCGTTTGCCACCATCGGCGGGCGGGCGTTTCAGCCGCGCCCGGTGATGCTCGGACGCGTGCGCTACGCCTTGGCGGCGGTTGCCTGGCTCTACGTCGCTGCGGCAGTGGTGCTGCCGCTGGCGACGCTGCTGTGGGCCTCGCTGCTCGACTTCATCACCCTCGACGTCAGTTTGATGCATTTCGACCTTCGGCAATTCGCCTACGTGCTGTTCCGCTATCCCAAGACCTACCTCGCGTTTCGCAATAGCATCGGGCTGGGATGTGCATCCGCAACGCTCGTCTGCCTGTTGGGAATGGCCGTCGGCTGGGTCCTGGTCCGCAGCCGCAGCCCCGCGCGCCACCTGCTCGACCAACTGAGCACGCTTCCGCTGGCGATCCCCTCGATGGTGCTTGCGCTCGGTCTGCTGTGGACCTGGGTGGGTGTGAAGTTCGTGCCGGTATACGGAACGATGGGGATTCTGCTGCTCGCCTATGTTGCTCATTACCTGCCGTTCGGCACCCGTGCCAGCGCCGCGGCGCTGCGCCAGCTGCATCCAGAGCTCGAGGACGCCGCGCGCGTCGCCGGCGCAGGCTGGCTCGCGACCATGCGGCGCATCGTCTTTCCGCTCACCCGGCCCACGTTGGTCGCCGCGTGGACACTGCTGTTCATATTGGCGCTGCAGGAGGTGAGCTCTTCGATCCTGCTGTACACCAGCCGCACGGTCGTGCTGTCGGTCGCCATGTTCGATCTGTGGGAGGCCGGCAATTTGAGTGCGCTGGCGGCGTTGGGTGTCGTGCAGCTCGCCATCACGTTCCTGCTGCTCACCCTACTGCGGACGCGCCACCACCAGGCATTGCTATGACGAACGCGTTCATCGGCGTTGAGGAGCTGGTCGTCGCCTTCGCAGCGGTGCCGGCCGTCGATCGCGTGGCCTTTGACGTCGGCGCCGGCGAGCACGTCACGCTGCTCGGACCGTCCGGCTGCGGCAAGACGACGACACTGCGTGCCATTGCCGGGCTCGAGCGGCCGGTGCACGGCCGGATCAGCATCGATGGCAAAACCGTCTACGATGCCGCCACGCGATGCCACCTGCCCCCCGAACAGCGCGGGTTGGCGATGGTGTTCCAGTCGTATGCGATTTGGCCGCACATGAGCGTGTTCGACAACGTTGCATTCAGCTTCAAGGTGCGCGGCATTGCCCGCGATCGGACGCGCGCCGCGGTCGACCGGGCGCTGGCACTCGTGGACCTGACGGGCTACGCCGACCGCTCCGCGGCCAAACTGTCGGGCGGCCAGCAGCAACGGGTTGCACTGGCCCGCGCCATTGCCATCGGCTCGCAAGTGATCCTGTTCGACGAACCCCTGTCCAACCTCGACGCCCAGCTGAGGATCGCGATGCGCAGCGAACTCGCCGCGCTGCGCAAGAAGCTCGGCTTTGCCGCGCTGTATGTGACGCACGATCAGGACGAGGCGTTCTCCTTGTCCGATCGCATCCTGATCATGCGCGCGGGTCGCATCGAGCAGCAGGGACCACCCGCCGAGCTCTACCGCCTGCCCCGCACGCGCTTTGTCGCGAACTTCCTCGGCATCAAGAACATCCTCGACGCCGAAGTCGGAGCAGCCGCGCCGGGTGCCCGCGTGCAGGCGCGACTGACCTCGGGTATCGGCATCGCGGCAACCGCGCCGTGGGGCATCCCGTCCGGCAAGCCACTGGTCGCCTGCTTTCGGCCGATTGACGTGCAACTCGGCCTCGGTCCGGGCCCGGGCGTTGCAGGCATCATCGCGCGCACGCAATTCACGGGCGACCTCATGCACTATTTCATCCGTTCCGACGGCGTCGAGATCTGCGCCTACGACCGACCACGTCCCGCCCTGATCGAGGGCAGCGCCGTGCACTGGCAGGTGCCGGCGGACCGCTGCCTGATACTCGGCGATTGATCTGGTCGCGCGGCAGCGTTTGTGGGTAGCGCGGTGGCCTGGCACGCGGGCTGAGCGATAGGAACACGGTTTCCCGCGCAGGAGGAGCGCGGCGATACGAAGGGCAAAGGGCGGTGGTCGGCGCGTGCGAGACGCTGGCCGGCAGGGTGCGCGTTGTGCTCGAATACACCGCGCCCTTGAGACCGGCGCCCACCCGCATACCCCGCGCAGCGGGACGTGCAATACCGCGCGGCCAACGGCGCTGGCGCCTGCAAACCGATACACGCGTCGAAGAGGATGCCTGACACATGCCCGAACGAACCGCGCGCGCCGCCGGCGCAGCACCTTCCCGAGGCGAAAACCGCGGCTTGCGCGTCCTGTGCCCCAATGGCCACCTCGGCTTTGCCCCGACACGGCTTGAAAGCTTCGCGCACGGCCTGCGGCAGCGCCCCGACGTCATCGCCTGCGATTCCGGCAGCTGCGATTGCGGCCCGGTGCCGCTCGGATCCAACGGCTCGGCCAGCCCCGTCGCCTGGCAGAAGCACGACATCGAAGCGATGCTCGTTGGCGCGCGCAAGCTCGCCATACCAATGATTATCGGATCGGCGGGCGATACCGGCACCAACAAGCGCGTCGACCTGTTTGTCGGCCTCGTGCAACAGATCGCGCGCGAGCACGGGCTGAGCAAATTCAAGCTCGGCTACTTCTATTCCGATGTCGATCCACAGCGCATCGCCTCGGAGATCGCCCGCAGCCGGCCGATCGCCGGCCTGGACGGACGCAGCGCCTTGACGCTTGCCGAGCTTGCCGCAACCAGCCAGATCGTCGCCTTGGCCGGAGTACACCCCTACCTCAAGCTGCTCGAAGCGGGAGCCGATGTCGTCATTGGCGGCCGCAGCAGCGACTGCGCGATCTTCGCTGCGCCCGCCATCCGCGCCGGCTATCCGCCGGCGCTGGCGTATTTCTTCGGCAAGATCATGGAGTGCGCCTCGTTCTGCGCCGAGCCCTATGCGGGCAAGGAGTCGGTAATGGGCGAGATCACGCACGAGGACGTCAAGGTGACGGCGATGCATTCTGAGCAGCGCTGCACGGTCGCTTCCGTTGCGGCGCATGCCATGTACGAGCGTTCCAACCCCTATTATGAACATTTTCTCGGCGGGCATATCGACATGCGCGATTGCGTCTATGAGCAGTACGACGCGCGCACCTGCCGCGTGACCGGGCCCAAATTCGTCGCTGCGCGGGAATTGCGCGTGAAGCTCGAGGGAGCCGGCAAGCAGGGAGAGCGCTATGTGGGCATCGTCGGTGTGCGCGACCCATATACCATCGCCCACATCGACGAGGTGATCGCCTGGTCGCGCAACGAGGTAAGCAAGCAGTTCGGCACTGAGGGTTATCAGCTGACGTTCAACGTCTACGGCCGTGACGGCATCCTCGGAGCACTGGAACCCAATCGCCACCGGCCGGGACACGAGCTATGCGTCGTCGTGCAGGGTGTGGCGCCGACCCGAGCATTGGCCGAGGAGGTAACAATGATCGCATTCCGGCAGATGTTTTACGCCCGCCTGCCGAACGTCAAAGGCACGGCGGGCGGCGTGGCTTTTCTGCTCGATGAAGTGTTGCC
>JBPYEF010000386.1:0-3950 GCA_051985875.1 Hyphomicrobiaceae bacterium | reverse complement strand
GAGGCGTGGCAATCGTAATTGGCGGGCTCGGCGACGACGGCGAAGGCGAGCGTGCCGCCCCGTTTTGGTGTCTCGGCGGCGCCCTGGCCGATGCTCAACAGCAAAGCAAGCAACGCAATTGCCGCGTGCCGGCGCATGTCGTTCTCCCCTGAGTGCGGCGGTCTCTGCGCGCCGGAATGGCGACTGTGCCCTGCCGCGGCCGCCCCCGCAACGCCGAGGGCGGCGCCGGTCGAAGCGGGTCGGCTTCGCCATCCTGCCGGGGGTGCTACAACCCAGCCTCTCCTGACGGCGTGCATTGCTCGAACGCCGGTGGGAACAGCGGGCAAGGGCCATGTGGCAATTGGGAAGCGCTACGTGGAGGATCGCGCAGCCGAAAGCCGGAACGCGTGACAGGGCATGGCGAATCGGATTCTTCTGCGGCGCAAAGGGCTCTGGGACAGCCAAACCCGGCCCTGCTGGGGGAATCCCACATGGTCTGCAATAGCATATGCCGCTGCATGGCACTCGCCTCGAGCGTCGCCGTCGTGGCCCTGGCGGGTGCCGCTCGCGCCGACGGCCCGTTCGGCCAACCGGTGTTTGGGCAGCCCGTCGGGCCCGGATACGACTATCGCTTTACGGCCCCCTACACGTGGACGGGCTTCTACCTCGGCGGCAACGTCGGCGGCGGCTGGACCAGCGGCAGATTCGCCGAAAACCTGTCGAATTTTCCTTTCAGTGAGGACAACAGCGGCGTCATCGGCGGAATTCAGCTCGGCTACAATTATCAGATCCGAACCTTTGTGATCGGCGCCGAGTGGGATGGCGACTGGACGTCGATCAACCACAGGGGCTCAGCCATCACCTTGGTTCCGGTCGGACCCCTGCAGGCCCAGTCGGAAACGCAGTGGATAACGACGGTGGCCGCCCGCTTCGGCGTCGTGGGTGAATCCTGGATGGGTTACTTCAAGGTCGGCGCAGGCTGGGTCAACGGGCGCGATAGCATCACCGACGTGACGACGGCCAGGACGATCAGCGAATCGGGTACGCAGAGCGGCCCGTTGTTCGGCGGGGGTTTCTCCTACGCTTGGACCGCCCATTGGATCGGGAGGGTCGAGTACGACTTCATCGATTTGCAGGATGCGTCCGTCCCGGGTTTCCTCGCCGGCGAGAGATTTGGCCTCAGCCACAGCGTGCAGATGCTGAAGTTCGGGCTGGATTACAAATTCTGAGGCTCGCCGCACCGGCGCTGCGCTGCGTTGCCTCGAACGACGCGGTGCGCACTCATCCGCCGCCAGACATTTCTTGCAGCGCAGGGCGAACGTCCGCGCCAGCGCCGGCTGCGAGCGCGGACAAACGCGCGCCGCCTGCAGCGATGGTGGCGCAGCCTCAGGGTTGGCGCGCGAAGAGGTGCCCATTCTCCTCAAGGATGGCGTCGAAGGCACCGATCAGCGCCTCGTGATCGGCCTCGGTCAGGGGAAGCGACAGGCTCATGAAGCCGCGCCGCGCCAGATAGAAGCCGCGCAGGTTCATTTCCAGATGCAGCAGCTTGCGCGCCTCCGGCCTGACGCCCGCGAGGTCGGCGGGGCGGCGGACCGCCTGCCCCTGCGGGTGAATGCAGAGCATCGAGCCTTGGCCCAGAACCTGTATGGGAAGGCCGCGCCGTGCGGCTGTAGCGTTCAGCCGCGCGCGCAGGCGGTCGCCTCCGGCGTTTAGCGCCTTGGCCGCTTGCGGCGTGAACACGCGCGTAAGCCCGGCCACGCCGGCGGCCATGCTCAGCACGTTGTTGTTGTAGGTTCCGGAATGCACGAGGCCGTCGGGGCGAGTCGGATCGAGCCGCTGCATGATCGCGCGCTTGCCGCCGAAGGCGCCGAAGCTGACCCCGCCGCCGAGGTACTTGCCGAAGGCGACGAGGTCGGGATGCACGCCAAGCTCGCCGTGCAACCCACCAGGCGCGAGACGCGACGTCATCACCTCATCGAAGATGAGGATTATGCCGTGGCGGTCGGCCTCCGCGCGCAGGCTCGCGAGGAATGCGGGCTCGCCGGGAATGCACCCGCCGCTGCCCATCAGCGGCTCGACGATGATCGCGGCGATGCGCTGGGCATGCTCGGCTATGAGCGCGCGCACGCTCTCCGCGTCGTTGTAGGATGCCATCAGGAAGGGGAACGGCACGTTGATTGGCGACCCGCCGGCGCCGGCAAAGGACAGAAAACCACCGTGGTAGGCGCCGGCGAACGCGACCACGGCGCTGCGCCCGGTGGTGGCGCGTGCCAGGCTGACGCACATCAGCGTCGCCTCCGACCCGGAATTGCAGAAGCGCACAAGCTCGAGCGCGGGGAAGCGCGCGCACATGAGCGCGGCGAGCTGGGCCTCGTAGCGGTTGGGGCCGCCGAGCACCAGGCCGCTCGCGAGTGCCTCGGAGATCGCCGCCAGGATCGCCGGTTCGGAATGCCCATACAGCCCGGCCGTGAATTCGCCGAGAAAATCGACGTAGGAATGCCCATCGAGGTCGGTCAGACGCGCACCCTCCCCTCCGGTGAGCGCCACGGGGAAGGGATCGTAGTGCAGCACCGTGCGCGTATTGCCGCCGGGCATGGTGCGCTTGGCCGTCTCGAAGCGGGCCTTGCTTTTGGGGTTGGCGGCGACGTAGCGCGCCTCCGCGTCGGAAACGGCGGCCTCCAGCGTCAGATTGCGCATCGCTCTCTCCTACGGGTGCGAGCGGCCGATGCCATCGGCCGCGGCCAGTTCTGGGGGCGAAGCCTCACGCGAAGAGCGCGAGCGCGCGGTCAAGGCCATCCCGAAACCGATAGTAGGCGCCGATCGCCGGCAGCGCCCAGTTCGGGTTGCCATTGTACAGGTTAGGGTGCGGAAATTCCGCGCGCTCAAAGCCGCAGCGCGCGTTGGCGCCGCCGGCAATCCTGCGCGCCGTCTGGTTGCCGAGGTAGGTCATCATCGCCACCCCGCTTCCGTTGCAGCCGAGCGCATAGTGCAGGCCATCGAGCGTCCCGGTGTGCGGCAGGGCGTCCCACGTGAACGCAACGTTGCCCGTCCAGGCGTGCGTGATGCGAAAGCCCCTGAGCTCGGGAAAGCGGTTGACCATGAAGCGGTAGAGTATGGCTGCGCTCAACTCCGGCGTCACCGGGGTGAAGCGGGCGCGTCCCCCAAATACCATGCGCTTGCCGTCGGGCGACATGCGATAGTAACAGAGCACGCGCTTGGTGTCGGAGAGCGTGCGTCCGTTGGGAATTAAGCGCGCGGCGAGGTCGCCCGGCAACTCCTCGGTGGCGATGATGTGGCTCGCCAGCGGGATCAGTCGCCGCTTGAGCGCGTGCGTCACGTCTCCGGTGTATCCGTTGGTGGCAATGACGACGTCGCCGGCCGTGATCTCGCCACGCGCCGTGGCGACGCGCCAGCCGCTGCCGGACTTGGCGATCGCCGTGGCGGGCGCCTTGGCGCAAATGGTGACGCGGCGCCGGCGGGCGGCATCCAGCAATCCCTTGTAGTAGAGCGCCGGGTGCAGCTTGGCGGAGCGCTCGACGACGAGCCCACCGTAATAATAGTCGGACGCAATCTCCTCGCGCTGGCGCTCGCGCGGCACCATGAAGGCGCCGGAGTCGGCGTGCGCATTGAGGTTGGCGATGCTCCGCTCCTGGATCTTGTAGTGTTTGGGCGTCCATGCCCCGACGAAGCGGCCGGTCTTCTGCCAGTGGCAGTCAATGCCCTCGCGCGCGATCAGCGTTTCGATCAGGGCGAAGGCGTCGTACCCCGACCCCAGCAGCGCCTTGACGAGCTCGGGATCACGGCTGAGCACCTTGCCGGTAAAGCTCTTGCCGATGTTGACCCCGGCGCTGACGGCACCACCGCTGCGCGTGCTCGCGCCCGCGCCGAGCTCTGCGGCTTCGAGCACGCAGGCTCCGACGCCGAGATCGGCAAGCTCGATGGCACAGGCGAGCCCGGCGTAGCCACCGCCG
>JBPYEF010000385.1:0-2552 GCA_051985875.1 Hyphomicrobiaceae bacterium | reverse complement strand
GCGACGATCGCCAGATAGGTATCCCCCGTGTAACTCGGCTTGATCCCTCCCTGCAGGCACACCTCGGTTGCTCCGCGCGCTGCGGCCTCGGCCGCGCGGTGGGCAATTTCCGCGAGTGGCAGGTCATAGGGTGCGTCACGGTGGCCAAGGTTGTGGCGGCCCTTGGAGAAGGCGCAGAACTTGCAGCCGTAGGTGCACACGTTGGTGTAGTTGATGTTGCGATTGACGATGTAGCTGACCGCGTCGCCGACGCGCTCGGCCCGCAGCGCATCGGCAGCGGCGCACACCGCGGCAAAGTCAGGACCGCGCGCTGCAAACAGCGCGGCGATGTCGTCCTCCTCCAGCCTGCCGCCCGCGGCGGCGCGCGCCAGAATGGCGCCAACCTTCGGGGAGGCGGCTGCATGGGTCGTCCGCAGGGGGTAGCGGGGCAGCGCCGCCACCATCCCCGGCGCCCAGCCGTCCTCGCGCGCGAGGCCCTCGGCATCGGCGAGTGCGAGCACGGGGGCGAGCATGGCCGCATCAAGCCACGCCGCGTCTTCGCTGGCCGCGGCGGGCGCTCCCCCCGGCGACCCCGGTGCCGACGCCCTTGGCCCCGACATCCCTGGCTCCGACAACCCTGGCTCCGACAACCCTGCCCCGCGGCCCGAGCGCCGGCGCACCGGCGGTACGCCATGGCGCGGCACGTACGCGGGATAGATCGCCAACCGCTCGATGAGCGTGCGGCCGGCCTGGCGCGTTGCTCGCTCGAGCTCCTGCAGATGCGGCCATGGCGCTTCGGGATTGACGAAGTCGGGCGTGACCGGCGAAACGCCACCCCAGTCGTTGATGCCGGCCCGGACCAGCTGCGACAACGCCCGGGGCTGCAGATTGGGCGGCGCTTGAATGTTCATGGCCGGCCCGAGCACAATGCGCGCGACGGCAATCGTCCAAACGTGCTCGGTCAGCGAGGGTGGCGGCCGCTCGGCCATGCGCGTGCCGGGCTTGGGGCGAAAGTTCTGGACGATCACCTCCTGGATGTGACCGTAGCCCTCCTGCGCCTCGCGAATCGCGAGCAGCGCCTCGATGCGCTCGAGCCGGGTCTCGCCAATGCCGATCAGGATCCCCGTGGTGAATGGCACGCGGGCGCGTCCGGCGGCATCGAGCACGGCGCGGCGCACCGCTGGGGCCTTGTCCGGCGACCCGAAATGTGGCCCCCCGCGCAGCGACAACCGCTCGGACGCCGTCTCCAGCATCATGCCCTGGGAGGGGGCCACCTTGCGCAGGCGCTGCAGCCAGGCGGCGTTCAGCACGCCGGGATTGAGGTGTGGCAACAGCCCGGTCTCGCGCAGCACCAGCGCGGCCGAGCGCTCGAGGTATTCGAGCGTCGAGGCCGCGCCCAGCGCTGCCAGCGCCTTCCGCGCCGCGGCGTAACGCAGCTCCGGCTGGTCCCCGAGCGTGAACAGTGCCTCCTTGCAGCCCGCTTCCTGGCCGCGGCGCGCGATGTCGATCACCGCCTCGGGGGTGAGAAAGTGCGGCATGCCGGCGCGCGGAGGGTGGGCGAAGGTGCAGTAGTGGCATACGTCGCGGCAAAGCTGCGTCAGGGGAATGAAAACCTTCTTCGAAAACGAGACGCGCTCCCCATGCCCGGCGAGGCACAGGCGCTCGGCTGTCAGCGTGAGCTCGGCAAGATCATCGGCATTATCGGCGGCAGCGAGAATGAGCGCCTGCTCCGTGCCCAGGCGATGGCCGTGCCGCGCGGCGGCGAGAACCTCGGCAAGCGCGTCGCGCGCGTGCGGGCGCGCGGTCCGGGCGTGGTAACTGCGCGGGCGTGCCGTAGGCTCTCCCATGTCCGCCTCTCGAGTTTTGTCGCGTGTCACCGCCTACCTCACGGTCGCGGCGGGCGCAGTCTGCCGCCCATGCGCCTCGCGGGCAAGCACAACGAAGCGATAGCGCTCGGCGCGAGGGCCGTCCTGGGTGAGGCGCACAAGATCGCGTGGGCCATCGATGTCGCTTGCGAGGCCGGGCAGGCGCAGCACTTCGATGGTGCACCCGCGTGCCAGCGCCCGGGCGATGTGCCGCGCACAACTGCCCCTGCCAAAGCCGGGCGCGATGGCATCGGGAGGTGCGATGAGCAGCGCGTTGGTGCCGACGCCATCTGCCGACGGCACGATCCGGACGCCGGGGCCCGCCACCGCGAACAACTGGGCGATTTCCTGTGCGCTCGCGAGCGGCACATCCCCCGGCAGCACCAGCGCCTGTTGCGCGGCGGCAGCGCGGGCCTCGGCGAGGCCCTTGCGCACCGCGGCGTTGAGGCCCTCAAGCCGCGCCTCGCGCAGCACCATCGCTCCCTTGTCGGCGGCCAGCTCGGCCACGCGCGGATCGGGCGAGACGACGAGGACGCGGTCAACTGCAGCACTCGCCGCCAGCGCCGCGAGCACATCCTCGAGCATTGCCAGCACGAGTTGGCGGCGCGCCGGTGCGCCCAGGTGCTCTGCCAGCCGCCGCTTGGCGCGGTTCAGCGACTTCACCGGCACGATGGCCCAGCGCGCACCTTGGCTCATGGCGCACCACCC
>JBPYEF010000384.1:0-4890 GCA_051985875.1 Hyphomicrobiaceae bacterium | reverse complement strand
CGTCGCGTAAAAGGGCAGGCTGCGCCAGGCAACGGCGATGGCCGCGAGCGCGAGCAGGCAGGCGATGGCCAGCGTCACCCAGAGGACGGCCCTGCCGATGCCGGTGCGCAGCGAGGGATGGCGATACTCGGCCGGGAAGTGCCCGCTGACCGTCAGGGCATAGAGTGCAAGCACCAAGACGAGACCCATGAAGACCGCCAACGCGGCGACGGGCGGCAGAGCCATCGGTCACTCCGAGTTTGACGTCTTCTTGCCGCCGCGTGCCTCGGGAAACACCCACATGGCGAACACGGCGAACACGGCGAAAGCGATGGCGAACCAGAACAGGTCTGGCCGCCCGCCCAGCCGCTCCCAGCACGCATAGCCGATGCCGACGAGGAGCGTCACGAGCGAGAGAGCCGCCTTGACATCGTTGGGCATCAACCCCTCCCAGCCGTCCGCCAAATCCAGAACGCCAAGCGCAGTCAGTAGTTGCCCAACGGCGCGGCGGCGGCCTCGTCCGGGCGCGTCGGCCGGGCACGCAACGTGGTCTTCAAGTAGCGCGTGTCATAGCCGTTGAAGAGATGGCCGAGGAGCCCGCGATCGAGGTCCGAGGTCGCAAACAACCAATCGGCAATCGGAAAGGTGAGATTCATGTTCTTTTCCATCATCAGCCGGGCATTGTGATGCGCGGTATGATGGCGCCGCAGCGTATTGACGAACGGACAATTGCGCACGAACCAACTCTCGTCGACGTGGCAGCAGAAATGCATGAATTCGTAGATCAGGTACATGCCCGTCGTCGTGCACATGAACAGCCAGCCGACGTTCGGCGTGAAGAGAATGCCGAGAGCGATGCCCAACGGCAGCGACATCAGAATGAACACGACGAGCGCGTAGGGGGGAAATACCGTCACCCGCCAATCCTTGTGGTCGCGGAAGCGCATTTCGGCATCGGTGAAGAATTGGTGGTGATTGAGCGTGTGACGCTCGTACACGGCGCGCAGGCCCTTGATGTTGACCGGCCGATGCATCACGTATTTGTGCACGAACCACTCAAATAGGTTGGTGAACAGGAAGGTGATCGGGACGGCCAGCCACTCGAGCGGCTGCACGTCCCGAAGATGCTGCAAGTAGATGTAAAAGGCCGCCGCACCCATGGCGTAGATAATGGCCACGTGCAGGTAGCCGTCGTAGAAGCCCATGATGCGCGAACGATATTCCTGGCGGTAAGCCTTTTGCCGATCGGTGATCATATCTGCCTCGCTTCGGGCTCCGCTGGCGCCACCCGAGGACGCCGCTCGCCTCGGAACCGCGGCCGGTCGTGTGATATATCACTGGTACCTCAGCCGGCCGGCGGCCGTCAACGGCGCCCGCCGCGTGTGGCCAGGCATAGATGTGGCCAGGAATAGATCCAGGCATAGATAATGCCTCTCCAGGCGATGACGCGCAGGCGATCATCGACCCGCCTCGATGTCGGTGATCGCCCGCGCGATGTCGGCACTGCTCAGCACCCAGTCGTTGTCGAGATTGGCGACCACCTTGCGCATGAAGGGCTCGGACAGGCGGGCGGCCCGCTCCTTGTCGCCGAGATGCTCAACGAGCAGTGCCAAGGCCAGCTGCCGGGGGCTTTCCCCCTCATAGGTCCACTCGAACCCCCAGTTGGTGAAGCGCTCGATTTCGTAATGCTCGCTCAGCGGCGCTCCGTCCTTGGTGACAACCAGCCCGTCGATCGTGCGTTTGCCTGCGAACGTGCTCATTTGCGCCTCCATCAGCGAAGCGAACGCCGGCTCGCACTGCTCGCCCGCGAGCCGAGACTATATAGCCGGCCGTGCGTCCGCCGCACGGGCAACTTCGCACTCGCCGGGTGGGGGTCGCCGCGCGCAGCGTTCAAATGCGCGGATCTTCCGCATCGTGCGCATGGCCGATGGCTCGCCGCAGTCGCGGGTCGAGCTTCTCGGGTGCGACGATGACTTTCTGGGCGTGCACGGCGGCGACGGCGGCGAAGGGGACGACGAAATCACCGGCATTTTCCACGTAGACCACCATCTCGGCCCTCCCGTGGGGCGAGACCTGACGCACGGCCCCGAACGGCTTGTCGCGGTCCGAAGCGAACACCTCGAAGCCTGCTTCGATCGCATTCGTTTGCATCTCGTTCTCCCTTGGCTATCGATCTACCCTCGGCCATGCGCCTTGGGCGGCAAGGCTAGGGCACAGGGGTAGGGAGCGCCCGACAATGTGCGCTGGCGCACCGCAAGGACGGCCGGCGATGGGCGCGCCCGGGGATACGCTCGACCCGAGCGCAGCGCAAGGCGGGCAACACGGCATCAGCGCCTGGCAGCACGCGGCTGCGCTACAGCGCCTTGCGGAACGTCAAGTTGACACGCTGGCGGCCGAGCCGGGGGTGACAACCCTCGGCCAGCGGCAGCACTCCGTGGTAGGCGAGACGGGCTGGACCGCCCCAGACGATCACGTCGCCATGGCCGAGGCATAGGCGCCTTTGCGGGTCCTTGCGCGCCAGGCCGCCGAACAGGAAGGTGGCGGGCAGCCCAAGGGATACCGAGACGATCGGTGCAGCCCAGTCGCGCTCGTCCGCATCCCGGTGCAGGGAGAGCCTCGCACCAGGCACGTAGCGGTTGATCAGGCAGGCGTCGGGGACAAATCCCCTGAAATGCGCGCGCTCTGCTGCGCATACCGCCAGGTGGCGAAAGATCTCCGGCATCGGCGGCCAGGGCGTACCGCGCTGCGGATCCGTCGGGCTGTAGCGATAGCCCGAACGATCGGTGACCCAACCAACGCTACCGCAGTTGCTCATCGCCACCGACATCGCCCGACCACCCGGCGTCAGCATGTGGCGAAACGGAGAGCAGAGGAGCACCTCGGCGAGCGCGGCGAGCAGGTGCGCCTCAAGCGCGCATGCAAAGCCCGCCAGGACCACGGGCATCAGCCGCGGTGCGCGTTCGCCGGCGCCGAGGGCGTCAGGCAGCGGTGCAACGAGCGCAGGCCGGATGGCTGCCCGGCGAGGAACGCGCGGCAACGCCTGCCGGCTAGGTCGCGTCATGGAAGATGATGCCGAGCGTATGGCGAAGGCCAGTGCGCACGCGGCTCACACCGTGGCGCAACGTGACGCGGTAGTCGCCCCTGCTGCCGCGCTGCGGACGACTGGCGACGGCGAAAGCAACCGCGTCTCCCTGCTGCAGGGGCACGACTTCGGCGCGCGATTGCATGCGCGGGCGCTGCTCGGTGAGCACGAACTCCCCACCGGTGAAGTCCTTCCCCGGTGCCGAAAGCAGAATCGCGACCTGCAGAGGAAAAGCCAGATCGCCGTAGAGATCCTGGTGCAGGCAGTTGTAGTCACCCGCCACGTACTGCAGCAACAGCGGCGTCGGGCGCACCTGACCCGCGGCGTGGCAGGTCTTCAGGAACTGCGCGTGTGCGCCGGGGTAGCGGGCGGACGCGCCCATGCGCTCGCTCCACGCATTGGCGATCGGCGCAAGGCGCGAGTAGAGGGCGCTGCGCAAGCTGCCGATCGGTTCCGGTAGCGGGTAGCAGAAATAGCGGTACTCGCCCCTACCAAAGCCGTGTCGGGCCATGACGATGTGGCTGCGAAAGTGCGCCGGGTCGGCGTACAGGGCGGCGATCGCACGGCACTCGGCAGCGCTCAGCAGCTGCGGCAGGACGGCAGCGCCGAAGGCATCGAGCGCGCCGGCGGCGGCAGTCCAGTCGATCGCTGCAGTGCGCTGCTCGGCGGTTCCGTGGCGCGTTCGGCTGACGCACGCGCTCGATAGGGCGGCCATCATCGCGCCTCCCGTTTCAAAAGCGCGTCTTTGCGCGCCACCCCCCAGCGGTAGCCCGAGAGCGCGCCATCGTTCCGCACCACGCGGTGGCAGGGGATGGCGACCGCAATGGTGTTCGCCGCGCAGGCCCGGGCCACCGCGCGAGACGCGCGCGGCACACCGATGCGCCGGGCAATTTCCGCGTAGCTCGCCGTCTCGCCGGCCGGGATGCCGCGCAACGCCTGCCACACGCGCTGCTGGAACGCCGTACCGCGCACGTCGAGCGGCAGGTTGCAGCCGAGCTCGGGCCGCTCGACAAGGCCCACGGCCTGGGCGACCAGCTGCTCGAAGGCGCGATCGCCGCCGATCAGATTGGCGTTCTTGAAGCGGTCCTGCAAATCGCGGACGAGTTGCTGCGCATCGTCGCCAAGCAGTATCGCGCAAACGCCCTTCTCGGTGGCGGCCACCAGGATCACCCCGAGGGAACATTGGCCGATCGCGAACTTGATATCGGAACGCGCTCCCCCGCGCCGAAACGCGCTCGCGCTCATGCCGAGGATATCGTCGACCTGCGCATAAAAGCGGCCGCTCGAGTTGAAGCCCGCGTCATAGATCGCCTGCGTCACGCTGCCGCCGCGGTCGGCCAACTGCGTGCGCACGCGGGCCGCCCGCCGCGCCGCGGCGTAGCCCTTGGGCGTGAGTCCCGTGGCTTCCTTGAAAACACGGTGGAAGTAGTAAGGGCTCATGCCGACCGCACGCGCCAGGTGAAGGAGGGACGGGGGTTCCTCCGCGCTCTCGATCTCGCGGCAGGCGCTGGCTACGACCGCCGCTCGCTCGTCGGCGCGCGACAGCCCATTGGGGCGGCAGCGTTGGCAGGCGCGGTAGCCCGCACTCTCGGCCGCTGCACAGGTCGCATGGAAGGTAACATTCTCAGGCCGGGGGCGGCGCGAGGGACAACTCGGCCGGCAGTAGACCCCGGTCGTCTTCACGGCGAACACGAACGTGCCGTCGAAGCGCGGGTCGCGCTCGGCAACCGCGCGCCAGCGCCGGTCACGCTCCGCCATGGTTGCCGCCTCTAATGCGGTTTCCTTGATGGTTCTCGTCATAGTAGCGCTCATATTCTGCACCGTTGCAA
>JBPYEF010000383.1:0-7990 GCA_051985875.1 Hyphomicrobiaceae bacterium | reverse complement strand
GCCACCAGGTATCCGCCACCACCGCGACGGCGGTCGCGTTCACCTTCAGGACGTGGCGCACGCCGGGCATGCTCTGCACCTTGGCGGCGTCGAAGCTCGCGAGCTTGGAGCCGAACACCGGCGCGTCCTTGATGGCGGCGCTGAGCATGCCGGGAAGCTTCACGTCGATGGCGTAGACCTTGCGCCCGTCGAGCTTGTCGGCCGTATCCAGTCGCTTCAGGGGCTTGCCGATGATTTTCCAGTCCTTGGGATCCTTGAGCGTGAGGTCTTTGGGAACCTCCAGCTTCGCAGCCGCAGTCGCCACTTTCCCGTAGGTCGTGGTCCGGCCGCTCGGCAGGTGCGTGATCACGCTCGCCTCGGCCCGGCATTCCGCGGCCGGCACCTTCCAGGCATCGGCAGCGGCCATGATCAGCATCGCGCGCGCTGCGGCACCGCCCTTGCGTACGTACTCCTGCGAGCCGCGGATGCCGCGCGACCCACCGGTCGCCATGTCGCCCCAAATGCGGTTGCGGGCGAGGTTCTGCCCGGGCGTCGGCATCTCCGTCTTGACCTTGTTCCAGTCGCATTCGAGCTCCTCGGCGACGAGCTGCGCGAGCCCCGTGAGCGTCCCCTGCCCCATCTCGGTGCGCGCGATGCGAATGATCACGTCGTCGTTCGGCCTGATGATTACCCAGGCTCCCACCTCGTTGCCCTCGCTGCCCAGCGCCTTCTGGGCGGCAGCCCGGCGCAGGCCCCCAAGATCGAAGCCAAGCGCCAGCCCGCCGCCGGCGGCGATACCGGAAACGAGGAATTGACGGCGGGAAAAGCGCGCGTGCTCGGTCGGCAAACGGTTGCGCATGAATGCTCCCCTCAGGCCTTGTTACCGAGGTTGGCAGCGCTGCCGTTGCCGGCAGCCAGGTGAATTGCCGCGCGAATGCGCTGGTAGGTCCCGCAGCGGCAGATGTTCGTCATGGCCGCGTCGATGTCGGCGTCGGTGGGCTTCGGCGTCTTCTTCAGCAGCGCCGCGGCCGCCATGATCTGTCCCGACTGGCAATAGCCGCACTGCGGCACGTCGAGCGCCGCCCAGGCCTTCTGCACGCGATGGTTGGCGCCGCGCGATAATCCCTCGATGGTCACGATCTTGTCGGTCGGCTTGACGTCCTGAACGGCGATCGAGCAGGAGCGCTGTACCTCGCCATTGACGTGCACCGAGCAGGCGCCACATTGCGCCACGCCGCAGCCGTATTTCGTGCCGGTGAGCCCAAGGTGCTCGCGCAATACCCACAGCAGGGGCGTATCGCCGTCGACCTTTACGTCGCGCGACTTGCCGTTGACATTCAGCTTGGCCATGCTCAGATCCACGATCGCGAAAAAACTACCGCCCAATCTAACGCACGCCGACGACAACGGCGCAACAATTCTGCGTGGGGCGCCGGGTGCTGACCCGAGCCGCACGTCTGCGCTGGATACAGCACAGCCGTCGCCATGTCCTGTCACAGTCCCGCGAACTGCCGCGCCCTGCCGCCTGCCAGCGGCAGCGATCGCCGCGCGCTGCACAACCCTCCCGGAGGATTGGTGGCACGGGGTGGATGCGCCGCCGCGACCAGCGGCATCGCTGCGCGGCGCGCAACGGCGCTCCGCCTCACGTCGGTGCCGGGCCGAACACCAGTACGGCGTTGAGGCCGCCGAAGGCGAAGGAGTTGGACATGGCATGCTCGACCCGCATCGTGCGCCCGACGTTCGCTACGTAGTCGAGATCGCACTGTGGATCGGATTCGCACAGGCCGATGGTTGCGGGCACGAAGCCTTCCTCGATCGCCTTCACGCAGGCCACCGCTTCGACGCCGCCGCTGGCGCCCAGGAGATGCCCGTGCATGGACTTGGTCGAGGAGACGACAAGGCTGTTGGCGGCATTGCCAAACACGCTCTTGATTGCCCGCGTCTCATTGACATCGTTGAGCGTCGTCGCCGTCCCGTGCGCATTGAGATAGTCGATGTCGGAGGGGCTCAGCCGCGCTTCCGCCAAGGCCTGGCGCATGGCTTCCTTGGCTCCCTCGATGTCCGGGTTGATCATGTCGCGGGCATCGGATGCCATGCCGAAGCCCTTGACTTCCGCAAGGATCTTCGCGCCGCGCGCCTTGGCGTGCTCCAGGTCCTCCATCACCAGCACGCCTGCGCCCTCGCCGAGCACCGTGCCGTTGCGCTTCTTGCAAAACGGGAAGCAGCCGTCGGGCGATAGCACGCGCACACCCTGCCACGCCTTCATCGCACCGTAGTTGATCGCCGCCTCCGATGCGCCGGCGATGCCGACCTCGACGAGACCCTCGCGGATGAAGCGCACCAGCAGGCCAATGGCGTGGGCGGCGCTGGCGCAGGCACTGACCGTGCCGAAGGTCGGTCCCTTGATCCCATACTCGATGCCGACGTGGGCCGCCGCCGAGCTGCCGATGAATTTCAGCAGCACCAGGGGATCGTTGGCACGCCGATTCCTGACCAGGAGCTGATTGTAGGCCCACTCGATCGTGTTCAGACCGCCGGCGCCCGACCCGATGATGCATGCGGAGCGATAGCCGCTGGCCAGCGGGATCTCAAGCTTCGATTGGGCAAAGGCCTCGGCTGCGGCGGCAGCGGCAAATTGCGAATAGCGGTCGGCAAGCAGCAGCAGGCGATTCCTGAGGCGCGTCTTGGGCTCGAAGTCCTTAACCTGACAGGCGATCTGAATGTACAGATCGCGCACGTACTGTTCCGGGAAGTCGATGCTGCGCAGCGGTCCGACCCCACACCGCCCCTCCTTCAGCGCCGCCCAGAAGGTCGGGACATCGTTGCCGATAGGCGTGACCGCGCCAGTGCCGGTCACCACCACGCGTCTCTGGCCAGCCATCGATGCTCCGTTGTCGCCGAGAGTTCGATCGTTGCGTGCGGGGAGCGGAGGAACCGCAGCCCTGAGCCCAGATTCTCCCTTGCGCGGTAGAGGCTAGGTCATGCCGATCGGCCGGTCACTCGGCGGATGATTTCATGACTTACGCGGAAGCGTTCGGGCAATGCGATTAACCATCGCCGTTGCATCGCGCCGGAGCCGTGCCCACGCGGGCATTGTGTTGCGGCCTGAAGCGATGCGCGCAGCATCGCCCCCGCAACGGGGCATGCGACACCGCAAACGGCGCGCGGTCATCGGCCCATAACATGGTTACTCGGCACGCCCGCAGCACCGGCAGCGCCGATCGGCCCAGGGCAAGAGCATCGGCCACCCGTCGCCTCTTTCGACGGCGGCAGCGACGCAACCGCGGCGGTTTGGAGCCGCGGAATCGAGACGGTCGCATCGCAACGTGCACCCAGGCCGCGGTTACGCTAGGGGTACGGAAAACCTCAAACACCCGACGCAATGGCCGCGCCGCTCGCAGCGTCGGTCTGCTTCTGCTCTAGAGCTATCGATCGCAACATGCTCGAACGCGCACTGCGGCCCGGCGGCGCGCTCGTAAAGCTTGTCGTTCCACACGAAGACGCTGGAAACCTAGATAGTACAAATAGCCGCGACGCCGATTTCGGCGCTATGCGCGGAGGCAAAGTCGGTAATGCAGAGCACGCGCGGCGTTCGCGAGCGGAGCCGGATTCGCCAAGACCGTCGCCCGCACCGGCGGCAAGCCGGCGGAAGCGATCCGTTGGTTACGCAGCGTTCGGCTTCAACTTGCTTGGCTGATCGACAACCCCGCAGGCAGCGCATCCGCGCATTAAGGCGGAGGAAGCACGGCGGCGTTGGGAGCAGCAAGGCATCCGGCGAACGCAAACATGGCGATCTGGGAATGGAACCAAGACTTCGCGGCCGAAGGCGCTGGTGCAAGCGTGAGACGCCCCGAGCGTTTGCGGTCGGGTTCCCGAACGCCATCAATCCTCGGGGTACCGGGTGCAGTCCTCTTGCACCGCCGCCGCCAAAGGCCGACACTTGTCCCGCTGCCGCCCGGCTACAACCAACTGGAGGTTCCCAATGGCGAAGCAAACCAAAGGCCGTATCCGCCATGTCGCATTGAGCGTCGAGAACCCGTGGGAGACCGCGGAGTTCTATAAGGAGGCGCTCGGGCTCGAGGAGGTGACGGAACTCGACGGCGCGCTCGCCGAAGGCGTGTTCCTGACCGATGGCGTCGTCAATCTTGCCCTCCTGAAGTTCAAGACCGACGCGGCCGCGCAAGGTATGGGCAAGGATTTCGTGGGCATCCACCACATTGGCTTCTGGGTCGACGACGTTGTCGAACAGGGCAAGATCGTGCGCAACACCGGCGCCACGTGGATCATGGGCGACCCAAATAATCCCGATGGCTACGAGGTCAAGCACACCGACCTTTCAGGAATCATTTTCGACATCGCCGCACATGGCTGGGCGGGGTCGCAGAAGAACCCTGGGCAGTCGGACAACGTCGTGCACGCGAATCCCAAGCGGCGACTCGCCAAATTCGACGAGCGCCGCGCAGCAGCCCGCGCGAACATCGCGGCGCGCAAGCTGAAGCAGGCGACCGCAGCTGAATGAGCAGCCAACGCGACCGGATGGCGGTCCGGTCACGCCCCCCAAAATCCATGGAGACGCGCGTCATGAAGGTCGTCACGCTTAAGAACATCCCGAACGTCCCGGCGGAAGGTGCGGCCGAGCAGACCGCGGGGTGGACGGGCCCGGTATTTAGGACTCGCCAGACCATCATCGAGCCGGGCGACTCCAAGGACTACAACTGCTCCGTGGTGAACTTCAGCCAGGGCTGCAACACGGGATGGCATGTCCACGATTGCGATCAGGTCCTGATCGTGACCTCGGGTGCCGGCATCGTAGCAACGGAACATGAGCAGCGCGAGATCAAGGTCGGCGACGTGGCGCACATCAAGGCTGGCGAGCGCCACTGGCACGGCGCCAAGGCCGATACCACCATGGGGCACATTACCATCACGCGCCTTGGCAGTCAGGCCAAGTGGGGATAGCCGAGCCGCCACGTATCGCTGATGCGGTGGCGGGGCCGCGGCCGCGGCGGCGAGACTTGCGGCAGGGTACCCATGCGCGTGCTCGAGCCGATTTATACAAAAGCGGCGCTGATTGGGGCACGGCGTTGGGCGCATTCAGGTGGACGCTCACGAGCTGCACGTGAGCGTCGGCGCCTGGTCAATTTTGCATGTTGGCAACGCATGGCGCACGGCAAGCGACAGCCGGCGCGGGCTCTCCATTAATATCAATCAGCCCCCGTGCGCTCAGGGCGCCGGCACGCCCATGGACTTGAGCCGTGCGTGCGCGCGACCGGCGCGCGCCTTGAGGCCGTCGAGGTACGTGCTGATGTCGTTGCCGGGCAAATTCAACACCCTGCAACCCAGCTGCCAGTACTCCTCGATCTGTGCTTCCGTCTGCGCGGACCCCCGGGCGAGTTTGCCGTGCTTGATGCACGCCTGTGCGATCCGCTGCACGGCGGCCTTGAAGCTCGGGTGCTCGAGGTCGAGGTGCACGCCAAGCCTGGCGCTCAAATCCGAGTGGCCGTAGGCGATCATATCGATGCCCTCCACCGCAGCAATCGCTTCGACGTTCTCGAGGCCCTCGAGGGACTCAATCGACGGGCAGACGATGACGTTGGCGTTGGCCCACGGCGCGTACTCGGTGGCGTGGCGAGCGCCGTAGTTCTTGTAGCCGGTGTGCATCCCTTGCCCCGAGATTCCGCGGCCGCCGATCGGTGGATACTTGGCCTCCCGCACGATGGCGCGCGCCTCTTCGGCGTTTTCCACCTCCGAAACCTGAATGCCCATGATTCCCTGATCGAGGATGCCAGGGATGAGATGCACGGACGATTTGTGGATGCGCACGATCGGCGAAACGCTGGTAGCCTGAAACCAGCCGGCGAGATCGGCGATCGCCTCAAGGTCGAAGGCGCCGTGCTCGTGGTCGATCGTGCAGTAATCGAAACCGGACGCCTCGATGATCCACGGGATTCCGCGCGAGGCGAATTCCTTGAGGCCGGTTCCGAGCGCCGCCCGCCCTTCGCGCACGGCCCGGCGAATGCTGTTTTCTTTCATGTGTCGCCTCCGAACGTACGCGAAGGACCGAGCATTTCGCCATCGATCGGAGCGGAACCGACCGGCCGCGCTCTGCGGGCGATGTGACGGCCGGACTTACCTCAGCTGCAACACCAGCTTGCCGCGGAAGTGCCGACCTTCGCTAATGCGGAGCGCTTCCGCAGCATTGCGCAAGGGAAAGACGCGCGTTTCCGGCGCACGTACGGCGCCGGTCGTGTGCAGATGAACGATGCGCTCGAGATGCGGGCGGTCGCGGCCGACCGCCGGACGCAGGGATTGCACATCGGGGCGTGGCGAGGCCGGAGCTTTGGCGCCCGAGGCGATGCAGGCGACGCGGCCGCCTGGCTTAACGACCGAGAACGAGCGCATCGCCACGTCGCCGCCGACCGTCTCGAAGACGGCATCGACGTCCTTGACCACGCGGGCGAAGTCTTCCTTGTTGTAGTCGATGACCTGATCGGCACCGAGGCTCTTGACGTATTCATGGTTGGCCGCGCTCGCCGTGCTGATGACACGGGCGCCGATGTGCTTGGCCACCTGAATGGCATATCCGGCCACGCCGCCGGCGCCGCCCTGAATGAGAATGGTCTCGCCAGCCTTCAACTTGATCGTATCCTCGATGGCGACAAGCGCCGTCAGGCCCGTGAGAGCCAGGGCCGCGGCGTCGACGTGGGAGAGTGAACCCGGTTTGGCGCAGAGTATGGACGCCTTCTCCGCTACTTTCTCTTGATAGGTGCCGTCGCGCCCGCCGGCCAGCACGCCGAATACGGCATCGCCAATCTTGAAGTCGCCGACGCCAGCCCCGAGCGCGCTCACGATGCCGGAAAAGTCGCGGCCGAGCACATAAGGGAACTTGGCAATGGGAGCATACGCGCCCTCGAGGACCTTGATATCCGCGCCATTGATGCTGGCAGCGTGCACGTCGACGACCACTTCTCCCGCCCGGGCCGTCGGGTCGGGCAGGTCCCCATAGCGCAGAATATCCGGACCGCCATGGCGATCCATAATGATGGCCTTCATAAAACGTTCTCCCAGGTAGGGTCGAGGCGTTGGGTCGGTGCCCGGCTCCAAGTTCACGGCGATCGTCGTGCCCCACTGTTGCACCGCGTCGCGTGGCGAGGCAACAGGCCGCGATCGGCGTCGCCCGCAAACGGCTCCTCGATTGGGTATGCCCCGACCTTTAAGTCCCGCCCACGCTGCTCGGCCGCGCGGCTGCGGTGATCGGGCAGGCTCCTTCTGTAGCGAGTCTCATGTGCAGATGCTCACGGCCGGGAGACGAGGCCGAGCGAATGCGTCGTTCGGACCTCGGTCCGGCGCGTCGATGCCACTCCGGCCGACCCGGCGCCGACCCCGCGCTGCGGTTCGCTGGTAAATGCCGAACCGGATGAGCCGTTGCAGGGTACCAGTGCTTCGCCAGCGCAAGGCCGCGGTTGCGGGCTGTAGCCGGGCCCCTCGTGTACGCCCCGGACTAGCCGCATCCGGACCCTCTCCAGGCGCAGGGTGCTCCGACCCACGGATAGCGGGCGACGGCGACCTGCACAGCCGCATCGACGCAGATCCGTTGGAGAGGACAGCAATGATGTGGGACAGCGCCGCTCAGCACCGACTGCTTCACCAACATGCGATCGCGTGAACCAAAACCCCCCGATCGGATAGGAGCTTAATGCCCCAATTCGGAAAGGCAGCAAGACACACAATGCCGGCGCATTGTCCACCGGCCCTCTCGATCAGCTTGATGGCCGCAAGCGCCGAGCCGCCGCTGGCGATGATGTCATCGACAATGACGACTCGGTCTCCCTCGTTGACCGCTTCGCTCTGGATCGCCAAAGCTTTGCTTGGCGTGTAGGACATTTCGTACGCCTCAACCAATGCTTCGCGTGGGAGCTTCCCGGGTCGGCGCGCCAAACACATCCGGCACCCGAGGAGGTATGCGACCGGTGTTCCGAAAATGTATCGCCACGATTCGATACACATTATG
>JBPYEF010000382.1:0-9419 GCA_051985875.1 Hyphomicrobiaceae bacterium | reverse complement strand
CGGTGGTGGCGGCTACCACGACCGCCGAGGAGATCCTCGCGCGTGCTCCCGACGGCGTCTTTCTCTCCAACGGCCCCGGAGACCCCGCTGCAACGGGTACCTATGCCGTGCCCGAGATCAAGAAGCTTATCGCCTCGGGGGTGCCTCTGTTTGGCGTCTGCCTTGGCCACCAGATGCTGGCGCTCGCCATAGGCGCTCGCACCGAGAAGATGCACCAGGGCCACCACGGTGCCAACCACCCCGTCAAGGATTTCACGACGGGCAAGGTCGAGGTCACCGCGATGAATCACGGCTTTGCCGTCGACCGCGACAGCCTGCCCGAGGGTGCTGAGGAGACCCACCGCTCGCTGTTCGACGGTTCCAATTGTGGGCTACGTCTAAAGGGCCGCCCGGTGTTTTCGGTGCAGTACCATCCCGAGGCCTCGCCGGGTCCCGAGGACAGCCATTACCTGTTTGTTCGCTTCGTCAATCTGATGCGCGCGCGCAAGCGCATGCCGGCGGTCGCCGAGCGTTGAGCGTGCCCGATCGGACCGGCGCGCGGCAACGCCTTTGCGCATGGCACCAGGGTTGCACCGGTGCCGACGCGCTGGTCGCGCCGTTCGCCGCTATAGCCAACCCACCCGCGCTGCCATAAGAAGCGAGCCCATGCCGAGGCGCACGGACATCGAATCGATCCTCATCATCGGCGCCGGACCGATCGTCGTCGGGCAGGCCTGCGAGTTCGACTATTCAGGCACCCAAGCGTGCAAGGCGCTGAAGGCCGAGGGCTATCGCATCGTCCTCGTCAACTCCAACCCGGCGACCATCATGACCGATCCGGAGTTGGCCGATGCAACTTATATCGAACCGATCACACCCGAATTCGTCGCCATGATCATCGAGCACGAGCGCCCCGACGCGCTGCTGCCGACCATGGGGGGGCAGACGGCGCTCAATACGGCGCTCGCGCTTGCCGACAGGGGCGTACTTGCCCGCTTCGGCGTCGAACTGATTGGAGCCTCCGCCACGGCGATCCGCAAGGCCGAGGATCGTCGGCAATTTCGCGATGCGATGACGGGCATCGGTCTGGAGACCCCGCGCTCGATGCTGGCACACAATCGAGAAGAGGCGCTGCAGGCGCTCGAGCACGTCGGTCTGCCGGCGATCGTGCGGCCGTCCTTCACGCTCGGGGGCACCGGGGGCGGGGTCGCCTACAACAGAGAGGAGTTCGTCGGCATTGTCGAACGCGGGCTCGACGCCTCACCCGCGCGCCAGGTGCTGGTGGAAGAGAGCGTGCTCGGCTGGAAGGAGTTCGAGATGGAGGTCGTCCGCGACAAGGCGGACAACTGCATCATCGTCTGCTCGATCGAGAACGTCGACCCGATGGGCGTGCATACCGGCGACAGCATCACGGTGGCGCCGGCGCTGACGCTGACCGACAAAGAGTATCAGATCATGCGCAACGCCTCACTCAAGGTGCTGCGTGAAATCGGAGTGGAGACGGGCGGGTCCAATGTGCAGTTCGCCGTCAATCCGGTGGACGGTCGCCTGGTAGTGATCGAGATGAACCCGCGGGTGTCGCGCTCCTCGGCGCTTGCTTCGAAGGCGACCGGCTTCCCGATTGCCAAGGTGGCGGCCAAGCTGGCAGTCGGCTACACGCTCGACGAGCTCGAAAACGACATCACCGGTGGAGCGACGCCGGCCTCCTTCGAGCCGACGATCGACTATGTGGTCACCAAGATTCCGCGCTTCGCTTTCGAGAAGTTCCCGGGTGCGGAGCGCACGCTGACAACGGCGATGAAATCGGTCGGCGAGGTGATGGCCATTGGAAGGACCTTCGCGGAAAGCCTGCAAAAGGCGCTGCGTGGGCTGGAAACTGGCCTCACCGGCCTTGATGACGTCGCCCTCGAGGGCCTGGGCCAGGGTGATGACAAGAACGTCATTCGCGCGGCGCTGAGCGAACCCACGCCCGACCGCATCTTGAAAGTCGCGCAGGCGATGCGCCTCGGCGTTGATCACGAGCAGATCTATGCCTGCTGCAAGATCGACCCTTGGTTTCTGAGGAATGTTCAGCAGATCGTCGACCGCGAGGCACGCGTGCGCGCCCATGGTCTGCCGCAATCGGCCGAGCAACTGCGTGCGTTGAAGGCCATGGGCTTTTCCGATGCGCGCCTTGCCAAGCTTTCTCGGCGCACGGAGGCCGAGGTACGCGGGCTGCGCATCGGGCTCGGTGTGCGGCCGGTGTTCAAGCGCGTCGATACCTGCGCCGCGGAATTCGCCTCCCCAACCGCATACATGTATTCGACCTACGAGCGGCCGCTTCTGGACCAGCCCATCGATGAAGCCGCACCGTCTCGCCGCGACAAGGTCGTCATCCTCGGCGGCGGGCCGAACCGCATCGGCCAGGGCATCGAGTTCGACTACTGCTGCTGCCATGCCGCGTTCGCGCTGTCCAAGGTCGGCATCGAGACGATCATGGTCAACTGCAATCCGGAAACGGTGTCGACGGACTACGACACCTCGGACCGGCTGTATTTTGAGCCGCTGACCGCAGAGGACGTCCTGGAGATATTGGCAGTCGAGCAGTCGCAGGGCCGGCTCAAGGGTGTGATCGTGCAGTTCGGAGGCCAGACGCCGCTCAAGCTCGCCGGAGCGCTCGCCGGAGCTGGCGTGCCGATTCTCGGCACGTCGCCAGATGCCATCGATCTCGCGGAGGACCGCGATCGCTTTCAGGCGCTGATCGCCAGCCTCCGCTTGCGGCAGCCGGAAAGCGGCGTTGCCCGGACCCCGGCGCAGGCGCGTAGCGTCGCCGATGCACTGGGCTATCCCGTGATGGTGCGTCCTTCCTACGTGCTCGGAGGACGGGCGATGGAGATCATCGCGGACGGCGGCGAGCTAGACCGCTATGTGGCGCGCCTTTCCGCCACGCTCGATCATCCGACCGAGCTGGTCGTATCCGCAGAGCGCCCTCTGCTGATCGACCGCTACCTTGCAGATGCGGTCGAGGTCGACGTCGACTGTCTGTGCGATGCCAAGGATACGTTCATTGCCGGGATTCTCGAGCACATCGAGGAAGCCGGGATTCATTCCGGCGATAGCGCCTGCTCGCTGCCGCCGCATTCGCTCGACGCCCCGATTCTCGCACGCCTCGAGCAACAGACGCGCGCGCTCGCTCTGGCGCTCAACGTCGTTGGGCTGATGAACGTGCAATACGCGATCAAGGGCGCCGAAATCTTCGTCCTCGAGGTCAATCCGCGCGCCTCGCGCACGGTGCCATTCGTGGCCAAGGTAATCGGCCAACCGCTGGCTGGAATTGCCGCACGCATCATGGCCGGAGAACAACTGTGCGCATTCGGACTGACAGCGCACAAGCTCGACCATGTTGCCGTCAAGGAGGCCGTGTTCCCGTTTGCACGCTTCCCCGGAGTGGATACCATACTCGGTCCGGAGATGCGCTCCACGGGCGAGGTCATGGGCTTGGACCGCGAGCACGCAATCGCCTTCGCCAAGAGCCAAATCGGCGCCGGCAACATGCTACCCCTCACGGGTACCGTGTTCGTATCCGTGCGCGATGCCGACAAGCCGGGCCTGTTCGACGCCGTGCGTGCGCTGAGCGATCTTGGCTTTCGCGTCCTTGCCACGCGCGGCACCAGGCGCGCCCTGGCGGGGCAGGGGATCGCCTGCGAGCAGGTCAACAAGGTCCTGGAGGGCCGCCCGCACATCGTCGATCTGATGAAGAATGGGGAAGTGCACCTCGTCTTCAATACCACGGAGGGCGCCAAGGCGTTGTCCGATTCCAAGGATATTCGGCGCACTGCCTTGCTGTACCACATCCCCTATTATACAACTCTAGCCGGTGCGCTCGCTGCGACACAAGCCATTAAGGCGCTGGCGGCGGGGACGCTTACGGTTGCACCACTGCAATCCTATGTAAGCAACGCAACTGTACGCAACGCAAGTTCAAGACCGGCTGCGGGCAACAAGAGCGCTGCAGCAAAGGCTTGAATGGAACGGCAATGGGGCGACGCCCTTCGGGCCGCGCCTCACTTGAATGTAAGGCATGGCAATGGAAAAGGTGCCAATGACCGTCGAGGGGTTCAGGAAGCTCGAGGCCGAGCTGCACCGCCTCAAGGTGGAGGAGCGGCCGCGCATCATCCAGCAGATCTCGGATGCGCGCGAGCACGGCGATCTGGCTGAGAACGCCGAGTACCACGCCGCCAAGGAGGCGCAGGGGCTGAACGAGGCGAAGGTGGCCGAAATCGAGGACAAGATAGGCCGCGCCGAGGTCATTGACACGTCCAAGCTCACCGGCAGCACCGTGAAGTTCGGGGCGACGGTCACGTTGGAAGACGAGGACTCCGGCGACAAGGTCAAATACAAGATCGTCGGGGAGGACGAGGCCAGCGTGCGGGACGGCAAGATCTCCATCTCCTCGCCGATTGCCCGGGCCCTGATCGGCAAATCGAAGGGCGACAGCGCGGAGGTGACGACCCCACGGGGCTCGCGCAGCTACGTCATTCTGAAAATCGAATACAGATAGCAGGCGCATTCCGCGCCGAAGCGTGCCGCGAGCACGAACTTCCGGGCCGGCAGCGGGGCGGGCGCGGACGGCAGGCTTGCGGCTTTTCGGCCGCGGCGGGTGCCTTTTCCACAGTTGCCCAAAAGATTGGCCTACCCGCCACCACAAATTGCATTAAGGTTTGCGGGCTGGGGTGCTGGCCGGTTTTGGGGGTCGGCCACGTTATGTGCAGGTGCTGGCGTTCTTGGTTTGCGCCCTGGGCAGTGATGAGCTGCCTGGTAGGGGCGGTTGTTTGCTGCGGGGTGGTGCTGGCGATCCCGTCGGCCGCGCATCCCAGGGTCGGGCACATGCTGCCGCCCGAGCCGGCGCCCGCCCCCCCGCTGGCCGCACCCAAGGAGGGGGCGAAGCACGACGCCCACGAACAAAAGGATTTGCAGACGGAGAATGGCGCGCGCGATGCCCCGCGTGTGCATGGTGAAAAAGGACAAGACCGCGACAGAGGGCATAAGGAGGCCGACGATCGGCGCGGGCAAATCCAAGAGGGGCACAAGGGAGCAATAGGGCACGGGCACGAAGCCGCGGCGAAGGAGGCTGCGCCTCCACCGCCGCCAAAGGACCCCGGCGCTCCAACGCAGTTGGCTCCGATGCCGGCACCGGACGGGCCCGCGGCACCGGCCGCGACCGTCGCCGACGCGATCGCCGCCATCGCCGCGGCGCCGTCCCCCGGCCCCACCGCGCAGAGCAGCGATCCCTCCGACATGATGCGTCTTGGGGCGGGCGCGAGAAATGCGCATGCGAAGACCGCCTCCGGCGCCCTTGCCTTGGCGCCAATCGTCGGCACGTTCCGGGGCGATGAGGTACTTGGGCATCATCTGAGCGCCGAAGTGCTCCATCAGCTGAGCACCACACAGAAGTATCGCATCGAGGTCGGCCACGCCGCGAGCGTTACCCGCCTGATCCTGCCCGGCTATTTGAACGCCAATGAAGAGCTGGCGGCCCTGCAGGCACGCTTTCCCGACCAAATATTCGGGCTCAATTACGTTTACGCCTCCTATCGCGGCGCGGGCGAAAGGGACACGGGGCCGCCGCTGCCCAGCGGCAACGCGCCGGGGTGTGATGCGGCCCGCTGCTACGGGCCAGCCATGATCGGCTGGCACTCCGAACTCGCCGCATGCGCGCGCAATGTCGTGGTCGGCATCATCGATACCGGTCTCGATGGCAAGCATCCCGCCCTGAAACGGCTGCACCTGATCCAACACCCTGCCGATGCCGACAGGCGCGGGCAGAACTGGCACGGCACCGGGGTCGCCGCTCTGCTCGGTGGGTCGTGGGAGAGCAGCACGCCGGGGCTGATACCCGATGCGCAGTACGTCGTTGTCGATGCCTTTTATTCCAGCAACGGCGGGGGCAAGGCCGAGGGGCCCAAGGAGCAGACGATTACCGACACCGACCACCTGCTCTGGGCTCTCGAAACGCTGCAGCAGAAGCGCGCCGAGGTCGTCAACATGAGCCTGGTCGGGCCAAGCGATCCGGCCATTCACGCCGAGATCCGCAAAATGGCCCGCCATGGGGTCGTGTTCGTCGCTGCGGCCGGCAACGGCGGCCCCGCTGGCGCGGCAGCCTTCCCTGCAGCCTACGCGGAGGTGATTGCGGTCACCGCAGTCGATCGCAACAAACACGGCTACGTCGAGGCCAATCAGGGCGGCTATATCGACGTCGCCGCCCCGGGCGTGCGGGTGTGGACGGCGCTCCCGGGCGATGCCCAGGGGTTCCTCAGCGGCACCTCTTTCGCAGCGCCCTTCGTCACCGCTATTGCTGCGGCCACCTACAACAGCACGCCCATGAAGGCCGCGGCCCGCGACCAAGAGCACGCGTTCAATCCCAAAGACGAGGTGATTGGGCGAATGGCGGTGGAAAAGCTCGGCGACGGTCCGCCGGGAAGCCGCAACGGCGTCTTTGGGCTCGGTCTTGCGCGCGCCCCCGTCAACTGTTCGCCGCCGATGGACTCACAGCCAAGGGTTGCCCAGCGGCCCGAACCCGCGCCGACGGTGCTCGCCGCGGGCACGCCCGGCTGGCAAACGCAGGTACACCAAGCATCCTCCTCGCCGTAGCCGTCGGCACACCGCCGGCAGGCGCCCCGCCCAATCGGCCTCAGGGCTTGCGGTGCCAGTGCTCGGTGATCAGCCGCGCCACATCCTCCTTGGTAAGGGGCGTGCCGTCGCTGATCGCGCTGGCATAGGAAACGACGGGGTCGTCGTCGCCACCCGCCGGCGCGTAGGCGCCCGCTTCGCCGGCCATGGCCCCGCGCGCGGAGGCGGCCTGCACGAGGATGTGCCAGCCATCCTCGCGCCGGCAGGCAAGGCCCTTGACCCGTGCCTGCTCGTCCTCGTTCAGGGCGTATGTCCTGCACCAATGCCGCTCATGGGAGGCGAAGGTTGCGTCTGGCTTCGCCGACAGGCGACCTGCGAGCCGGGTGCTGTTTCCGGTCGGCGTGCTCTCGAGGACGCGCTGTAGCGCCGGAGGCGCGATGTCGAGAAGGCCGGCAACATCGGGGTGCGTTGCTTCCCGCAACCGCCAGCCCGCAGCGCCGCCCAGCACAATCGCAACGCTCGCCGCCAGGGCCAGCGCGGTGAGGCGCCGGCGCGCCGCGAGCGGCCGCACGCGTGGGCCAGCACCCAGACTTGGTCCCGCCCCGACCCCGGGCAGCCAGCGGCTGATCAGCTCGGCGGGAACGGTCATGGCTGCTTGATAGGCGCCAGGCAGCTCCTCTTTGGTGAAGCGGTAGGCGCGTACGCTGCCGAACACGTCGGGGTGCGCCGCGATCAGTTCGGCAACGAAGGCGTGTTCGCGCGGCGGCAGATCGCCGTCGGCGAAGCGCATGAGCGTGGCCTCCGATACCGGGCTCAAGTTAACACTCCCGTCGCGGATTTTGGTCATTGCACGACACCCGGTTTCGACGCCGCGCGTCCAATAGTGGCCGGCGGCGCATCTAAGCGCGCATGCAACTCGCGGCGCGCTCGGGCAAGGCGGCTCATTACTGTGCCTATGGGAGCGCCGGTAATTTCGGCGGCCTCCTTATAGGACAGGCCATCGATGCACACGAGGGCGACGAGTACACGCTGATCCTCTGGAAGCTCGGCCATGGCCGCGCCGACGGCTGCGAGATCGAGACGGCTTTCGACGACGCTGCGCCCGTCGCTTCCGGAGATCGCTTCGGCGGCCTCCAGCCCTACGCCCTCACCGCGCACCTTGCGTGCGCGCATGCGGTCGAGCCAAATGTTCTGGGCAATGCGGTACATCCAGCTGTCCAGCCGTGTTCCGGGCTGCCATTGCTCAACCCGCGACAACGCACGCATGCACGTCTCCTGCACGAGGTCGTCCGCTTGGTCGAGATCGCCGGTCAATGCGAGACTAAATCGCCTTAAACGCGGCATAAGACCGACCAACCGAGTGCGGAACTCGTCCGTCACGCGCCTGCCTCCCCGCGGGGTCTGGGCGACAACGTCCTGCGCACCGGAATATTTCCGAAGAATTTGAGCAAAAGGCTCCCCCCTCCCGCCGCTGCTGGCATGGCGCAACTATCGGGCAACATCGAGACGTTCAGCGGCGGCGCTCGCGTGCCAGGGCCACGGGAATGCCCGGCTCGAACTTGACGCGCCGAATGACAAGCGTCGTCTTGACGCTGGCCACATTGGGCGCCGCCGTCAGTTCATCGATGACAAATTCCTGGAAGGCCGTCAGGTCCGGGGCGACGCACTTCAGCAGGAAGTCCGCCTCTCCGGACAGCATGTAGCACTCGCGCACCAGGGGCCAGGCCAGCACACGGTTTTCGAACTGCCGCAGATCGGCCTCCGACTGGCTGTGCAATCCCACGCTGGCGAAGCCGATGAGCTCAAAGCCAACGCTCTTCTCGTCCAGCCAGGCGAAATAGCCGCTGATCATGCCCGCCTCTTCGAGGGCGCGCACCCGCCGCAGGCATGGCGGGGGAGAGATACCGACCTTGCGGGCGAGCTCCACGTTGCTGATGCGGCCGTTGGCCTGCAGCTCCTTCAATATGCGCCAATCGGTAGCATCGAGGCGGGCGCGCATGCGGGTAAGACTCCGGGGATATCCGTGCCGCGACTCTGGCGGAGCAGTGGCGCATAAGCAACGTTGTCGCGCGCGCAGGAGGGGCGTGCGCGCGTCGAGAGGCAGGCACAGAGGATGCGAGCAAGGCAGAACCCGTACGGGTGCGGTGCAGGGACAGGGGGCGGGGCAGGCAAGCGTGATCCCGCGCCGGGAAGCGCCGCCCGTGCAAGAGGCGCTCCGCTACCCCGTGGCGGCCGGCTTGCGCGGCGCGGTGCAGCCGACCGGGCCGCTCGCGCACGGCGCGCTCGCCGCGCGCCCACTGCGAGCCGCCCGAGCCCTTGGCCGATGCCGGGTCTGTGCGCGGGGCGTCCCTGAGCGCCATGCCAATCCCCATCGTCCCGTTGGTCGTCGCCACCGCGCTGTTCATGGAGAATACCGATTCGACCATTCTGGCGACCGCATTGCCGACGATTGCCGCCGATCTCAAGGTCGATCCGATTTCCCTCAAGCTTGCCGTCACCTCTTATCTCGTCAGTCTGGCGATCTTCATTCCAGCGAGCGGGTGGGTGGCGGACCGCATGGGCGCGCGTACAACTTTCCGCATGGCGCTCGCGGTGTTCATCGCCGCTTCGATCGGGTGCGCGTTTTCCCGCTCGCTTGGCGCCTTCGTGTTCTGGCGCGCGGTACAAGGTGCCGGGGGGGCGATGATGGTGCCGGTCGGGCGCATGGTCGTGGTCCGGGCGGTGCCGAAAAACGAGCTCGTGCGCGCGCTCTCCTTCATATCCATGCCGGCGCTGCTCGGGCCGATGCTGGGACCGCCGGTCGGCGGCTTCATTGTCAGCTATGCCGACTG
>JBPYEF010000381.1:0-5081 GCA_051985875.1 Hyphomicrobiaceae bacterium | reverse complement strand
ACGGCGACAAAGCCGCTGCCGCCCGCCGCCGGGACCGCGGCCGTAGCAGCGGCCTGCTTGACCTTGGTAACCACTGGCTTGGCCGGAGTGACCTTGCGTGCTGGAGGCGCTTCCACGGCCGGGGGCTCGCTCATCGGCGGCGCCGCCGAGGCCACCCGGACGGGCGCAGGCCGCGCGACCGCGGGCGGGGGCTGTTGCGCCTGGAGCGGCGGACCCGGCGGTGGGGACGCATTCTGCGGCGGCCCGAGGTTCTCGAGCATCACGCCGGGCACGTTGACGGTGACCGGCGCCGGGCGTCCCGGCACGCTCGCCGTTGTCACGACGGGCGCGCCTGGGGCGATCGGAATGACGTGCACCTTACGCGGCGCGTTCGGGTCATCGCCCGCGCGATCGTCCTGCGTCTCGGGCTCGCTCGCCGGCGCATCGGCCTCGCTCAGCCGATTGAGCAGCTTCTTATCGGTGTGCGCGAACTCACGGCCGCCGGGATCGTCGGGCTTGATCTTGTTGGGTCCGCTGTCGGTAAGGCGGATCAGCGGCGCGCGCCCGCCACCACCACCGACGAAGGCCTTGTAGGTATAGGCCATGGCGCCGCCGAGGGCGATTGCCCCGACCAAGGCGGCTGCGATCAGCGCCCCGCGGCGCCCGCGACGAGGTTCATCCTCTTCCTCGCCCATGCCGTCATCGTAGTCGGCTTCGGCATCGCCGTAGTCGTGCTGGGGCGGCCCGAAATGCGCATCGGGCGGCGGAAGCGGCGCGTGCGGGTGGGCGCCCGGCGGGGCATAGCCCTGTTGCGCCGGCATGTAGTTGCCAAGATCGAAGCCGCGGGGATCTGCTTGCTGGCCCCACGCTGGGGCAAGCGGCTGCGGCTGCCCGTAGGCGGACGTGTAAGCGGGCGCCGGCTGCTGCGGGTAGCCACCCCCTTGCGGTGGAAACCCATAGCCTGCATCGCCCTCCGGTGCCGGGGGAAAATAGAAGCCTTGGCCCTGCTGTTGGCCGTATCCCTCCTGTTGGCCATAGCCCTCCTGTTGGCCATAGCCCTGCTGTTGGTCATAGTGCTGCTGCGCCGGCGGCCAGCCCGCCGGGGCCTGGGGCGCGAACTGCTCCTCGGCGGGGTGTCGCCGTGCCGGAGCCCTCGCCGCCTGCCCAGTTGAACCGTTGCGCGCCATCCCCGTTTTCCTCTACTGCGATCTCGAAGCTCTGCTCCTGCGCGGTCTTGCCGCGACATTCACACACCTCGAGAGTTTTCCCTCGCCCTGCACCTGCTCCCGACCCGCCGCGCCGCCAACCAAATTGCTTGCTGCGGCACCCTCGCCGAGCCCGGACCTTGCCGCTGGCCTCCCTGGCCTGCCCAGCACATGACCGGGCTCTTGCCGATTACGGGGTCGCGACTTTCGCCGTTCGCGTTCCCCGGCACCTACAGCGATCTCCGGGGTCCTCTCACTCCCCCGGGCCCCGCGCCGTGCTTGTAAGGGCCGCGCTTCCGGCCCTGCCAGTTCCACCGGTCCAGTTCCACCGGTCCAGTTCCACCGGTCCCTGACCAAGGCAACTATCCCCTGCGAATCGCGACTCTAGCGCATCTCCTCGGGTGCGTGTACGCCAAGCAGCGCCAATCCAGAGGCCAATACCATTTGATTAGCCTTGACGAGTGCGAGGCGCGCCGCGGTCAAGCCCTCGTCCTCGGGTTGAATAAAGCGCAAATGTGGCAAATCATTGCCTCGCGTCCATTGCATGTGAAAAGCTGACGCCAAATCATGGAGATAGAAGGCTAGCCGGTGGGGCTCGTGGGCCCGCGCCGCGCCTGCGACAACGGTCGGGAAGCTAGCCAGGCGCTTGATCAGGGCGATTTCACCATCGTCGCGAAGCCGAGAGAGATCGCTGCCCGCCAAGGCCTGTGCGTCTCCGTTAAGCGCGGGAAAGATCTGCTCGGCGTTGCGCAACAGGGAGGCGGTGCGGGCGTGGGCATACTGCACGTAGAATACGGGATTGTCCTTGCTCTGTTCGACGACTTTCGCCAGGTCGAAGTCGAGGGGGGCATCGTTCTTGCGGTAGAGCATCATGAACCGCACGGGATCGCGGCCGACTTCGTCGACGACCTCGCGTAGCGTCACAAAGCGCCCCGCGCGCTTGGACATGCGCACGGGAGATCCGGCGCGCAGCAACCTGACGAGTTGGCACACCTTGACGTCGAGATCGGCCTTGCCGTCGGAAAGCGCCTGTACGACAGCGCGCAGGCGCGTGATGTAGCCGGCGTGGTCGGCGCCGAACACGTTGATCAGGTGCCGGAAGCCACGCTCGAGCTTGTTGTAATGGTAGGCGAGGTCGGTGGCGAAATAGGTATAGCTGCCGTCCGATTTCATCAGCGCGCGGTCGGTATCGTCGCCGAAGGTCGTGGATTTGAACAGCGTTTGCTCGCGGTCCTCCCATTCGGCATCGACGTGGCCCTTGGGCTTCGGCAGGCGCCCCTGGTACACCCATCCCTTGCTGCGCAATTGTTCGATGGCGGCCGCGACCTCGTCCCGACCCTCGGTCAGCGAGCGCTCGGAAAAGAACACGTCGTGGCGGATGCCGAGGGCGGCGAGATCCGCTTTGATTGCCGCGAGCATGGCGGCGACCGCCGCGGCACGCACGAGCGGCAGCCAGCGCGCCTCGGGCGCATCGCAGAGGCTACGGCCGTAGGTACGGACGAGCCCGGCGCCGACGGGCTTCAGGTAGTCGCCGGGATAGAGGCCCTCGGGGATTTCGCCGATGTCTTCCCCAAGCGCCTCGCGATAGCGCAGATACGCCGAACGCGCGAGCTGGTCGACCTGAGCACCCGCGTCGTTGACGTAATACTCGCGCGTCACCGCAAAGCCGACGAAGGCCAGTAGGTTGGCAAGCGCGTCCCCGAACACCGCGCCGCGGCAATGGCCAACGTGCATCGGCCCGGTGGGATTGGCGGAAACGTATTCGATGCAGACCCGTTCGCCGGCACCGAGCGCGCTGCGACCGTAACCCGCGCCCTCCTTGAGGATGGTCGCCACCAGGCCATGCCAGAAGCCGGGGCGCAGGCGGATGTTGAGGAACCCGGGGCCGGCAACCTCGAGCGACAGAATGTCCGGATCGGAGCGCAGCTCTGCGGCGATCCCCTCGGCGATTATGCGCGGCTTCATGTTCGCCGGACGCGCCAGCACCATGGCCGCGTTGGAAGCAAGGTCGCCGTGCTCGGGGTCGCGCGGGGCAGAGACCTCGATGGCGGCAAGGTCTAGGTCGGAGGGGAGGGCGGAAGCGCCCTGCATCGCCTTCAGGGCGGCGATCAGGCGCAATCGCAGCAGTGCATGGACGTCCATCTCTACCCTCGGGGCTGGGGGATGCCCGCCTAGCCCAATTCCGGGGTGGTGGCAAACAGCCGCCGGTGCTCCTTGAGAGCATAGCGGTCGGTCATACCGGCAACAAAATCGCCCACCACGGCCGCCTGTGCGCTGCCCTCGCGCTCAAGTTGCTCCCGCCAAGAAGCGGGCATCTGGCCAGGGCTGCGCATGTACAGCTGAAACAGATCCCCGACAATGCCCTCGGCGGCGGCCATGATGCGCATGACGCGCGGGTGCCGGTAGAGATTGGCGAACAGGTAGGCTTGCAGGGCGTGCATCTCCGCACTGCGGTCGGGTGAGAGGGCAATGACCGCTTCGGCGGCGCGACGCACTCCATCGAGGCTCTGCTCGGGAAGGGCTGCAAGGCGGATGCGCGATTCCCGGCAGGCATCCTCGATCATCGCGGTGATCATGCGACGGTTGACCTCGTGGATCACGCGTCGCCTGTCGCTCACGCGCCGCCGCAGCTCGCCGACCAGGGGTCCGGCAAGCGGCACGCTGGGGAGCTCCTCGAGCCGCAGGAGGCCAGCGCGTAGCCCATCGTCGAGGTCATGGCTGTTGTAGGCGATGTCGTCGGCGAGTGCAGCCGCCTGCGCTTCGGCAGGCGCATAGGCGGTTAAGTGCAGGCCGTTTGCTAGCCCCGCCTCGGCGACCGCCCGACGCAACACGTCCGCGCCGGGGTTGTCCGCTAGCGGTCCATTGTGCTTGGCGATGCCCTCGAGCGTCTCGAGCGACAGGTTCAATCCGTCGAATTCCGCATAACTGCGCTCGAGCCGCGTAACGACCCTTAGGCTCTGCGCATTGTGATCAAATCCGCCGCAGGGCCGCATCGCCGCGGCAAGTGCCCGCTCCCCGGCGTGCCCGAAGGGGGGGTGTCCCAGATCGTGAGCCAGCGCCAGCGCCTCGGCGAGGTCCTCATCGAGCAACAGTATGCGCGCCAGGGCGCGGGCGATTTGGGCGACTTCGAGGCTGTGCGTCAGCCGGCTGCGAAAATGATCGCCCTCGTGGAACACGAACACCTGCGTCTTGTACGTCAAACGGCGAAACGCCGTCGCATGCACGATGCGGTCGCGATCGCGTTGGAACGCGGTCCGATTGGGGCAAGACGGCTCCTCGTGCACGCGCCCGGCGCTGGCCGCCGAATCGGCCGCATAGGGGGCGCGCCATCGGCCGACTGCCACTCCGGCAGCACCGCCCTGCTCCCCGGCTTGCCCTGTGCGATGCACCATGGCGACCCCGAAATTGACAACCCCGGCCGCTGCCCTATGTAATTAAATAGGAGTCGCGCGCCGAGGGGCAATCGCAGCCTTTCCCGCTGGAGATCCGCCCCACCGGGCCAGGAGACCTTCGGCGCCCACAGCCTGCCGCGGAAATCTGCCGCCTGAGGCTTTGCGCCGGACTTTGCCCCGAGAGTTTAGTCCCGAGAGTTTAGCCCCGAGAGTTTAGCCCCGAGAGTTTACGCCGAAAGTTGCCCCGAGACCTTGAGACCTGCCCCGAGGCCTTTGCCATGAGCGAAACGATCATAGTCACCGAGCGCGCGGCGCGGCGCATCGCCGAGATCGCTGCGGGCGAACCCAAAACGCCCCTGCTGCGGGTGAGCGTTGAAGGAGGTGGATGCTCGGGCTTCTCCTATCGGTTTGGCCTGGTGGGCGCCGCCGAGCCCGATGACCTGGTGATCGAACGCGAAGGCGCCCGCGTGCTGGTCGACCCGGTGTCGCTCACCTATCTGGTGGG
>JBPYEF010000380.1:0-2870 GCA_051985875.1 Hyphomicrobiaceae bacterium | reverse complement strand
CGCGGACGGCCGACCCGGGCGGCGGGCAGCGGGACCCATAAGCCCGGGCAGCGTTCTGGCAGGTCCGGGCAAGGGCGTCCGGTGCTGGCGTCCGGTGCGCCCCGCGCCCGGGGGTGGCGCGGCTGGAGGCGGCTGCGCCGACGGGACGGCGCGGAGGGGCCAGCGAGGAGGGGCCGCGAGGGCCGCACAGTGAGTCGGCCCAGTGCGGAGGGCCAGTGAGTCGGGCCAGTGAGGACCGCACAGTGAGGACCGCACGGTGCGGACGGCACAGTGAGGGAGTGGGCGCTGCCCGGTTTTGGTTGCCGGGGCGCCAAGCATTCGTCTAACGTCGCGCTCGGCCCCGGCGCCCGCGCCGGGACCTCCCGGCGTGCAGCCTCCAACCGCAGGAAGCCCCATGATCGATCTCTACACGTGGTCGACCCCCAACGGCCGCAAGGTCTCCATCATGCTCGAGGAATGCGGACTAGAGTATACGGTACATCCGATCGACATCAGCAAGAACGAGCAATTTCGCCCGGATTTCCTCAAGATCAGCCCGAACAACCGCATCCCCGCAATCGTCGACCGCGCTGCCAACCGGTCGCTGTTTGAGTCGGGTGCGATCCTCATGTACCTCGCCGAGAAGACGGGGCGGTTCTGGGCCAAGGACGAGGCAACCCGTTGGCGCACCGTCGAGTGGCTGATGTGGCAGATGGGCGGCATCGGGCCGATGATCGGCCAGGTGCATCATTTCCTGAGAAACGCTAAGGGCAAGGCGCCCTACGCTGAGGAGCGCTACCTCAAGGAGGCGAACCGCCTGTACGGCGTGCTCGACCGCCGCCTGGCCGAATCGGAATACATGGCCGGTGACTATTCCATTGCCGATATCGCCACTTGGCCGTGGATATCGCGCTTCGAGTGGCACACGGTCGACATCAACGCCTACCGGCACGTCGCGCGTTGGTACAAGGCGATCGCCGCGCGGCCGGCCGTAGCCAGGGGATACGACGTGCCCGTCAAGCAGCCGGGCATTCCGATGCCCGCATGACGCGCCGGCTTGCCTCGTAGCTTGCGGCTGGACTATGTCATGGCAAACGACGTCATGGCGAGCGATTGGCGCCCCCAGCGCCCTTGCAGGCCAGTGACATCAGGCCAGGGACATCAGGCCAGGAACCATCGGGCCAGGAAACATCAGGCCAGGAACATCCAGCGGATCAGGGCTCTGCCATGAACAAAGAAGCGCGCTTTGCGGGCGTGATTGCGCCGGTGCTGACGCCATTCGGCGAGGACGGGAGCCCTGACGCGGAGCGCTTCGTGGCGCACTGCCGATGGCTGATGCAGGAGGGCTGCACGGGGCTTGCACCGTTCGGCACCACCAGCGAAGGCAACTCGCTCGGCCTCGATGAGCGCATGGAGCTACTCGAGGCGGTGGTCGATGCAGGCATTCCCGCCGCCAAGCTGATGCCGGGCACGGGCGCCTGTGCGCTCACCGATGCCGTGGTCTTGACCCGGCACGCGGTCGAGCTCGGCTGTGGCGGGGTGCTGATGCTGCCGCCCTTCTATTACAAGGCGCCGAGCGAGGAGGGGCTGTTTCGCTTCTTTGCCGCGTTGATCGATGCGGTCGCCGACGACCGGCTGAAGGTCTACCTCTATCACATACCGCCGGTAGCGCAGGTCGGCTTCTCCCTGAGTCTGGTAGGGCGGTTGATCAAGGCATTTCCCGGCACGGTTGTCGGCCTTAAGGATTCCTCCGGCGATTGGAGCAACACCGCCGCGCTGCTCGCCGCCTTCCCGCAGTTCGAGGTGTTCCCCGGCTCGGAGGTATTTCTGCTCGCAGGCCTGCGCAACGGGGCCGCCGGGTGCATTTCCGCCACGTGCAACGTGAGCGCCGCGGCCATCCGCCGCGTGTACGACGGCTGGCAGGCGAAGGACGCCGACGCACGCCAGGAGGCGATTACCGCCCTGCGCAAGGCCATTCAGGCATTCCCGATGATTCCCGCACTAAAGGCGCTGATCGCCCACTATCGCGCGGATCCCGCCTGGGCGCGGGTGCGCGCACCGTTCGTGGCCCTGGACGCCGCCGAGGCCGAGAGGGCGGTGCGCACGCTGGCGGACACCCACAACTTCCGGCTCGACTTCGCCAAGGCGGCCTAGCTGCAAGCGCCAATGGCGTGACGACCGCTGCGCGCCCGTATCGGGTCGGCATGCCGGCACCGCAACATCCAGGGCGTCGGCGGGTTGCCGCGCGGCGCTCGTGCGCAACGGCCTTTTTTTGCCAACCGCAGCGGGCGCCAAGAAGATCCGTCGACGGAGCGGCGTCAACGCCGGTCGCGGATTTCGGTCAGGGTCTTGCGCGGGGAAAGCGCCTCCGGATCGAGCTGTAGTTCCAGAAGGACGGGCTTGGAGGCGCCGAGCGCGGCGCGCAACGCCGGGGCGAACGCCTCCCCCGAGGCGATGCGCTGGCCCTCAGCGCCGAAGCTCGCGGCGTAGGCGGCGAAGTCGGGGTTGACCAGGGTGGTGCCGATCACCCGCTGTGGATAGGAGCGCTCCTGGTGGGCGCGAATCGTCCCGTACATGCCGTTGTTGGCGATGATCGTAATGGTCGGCAACCCGTACTGGACGGCCGTCGCCAACTCCTGGCCGGTCATCAGGAAGTCGCCGTCTCCCTGGACGCTGACGACGGCGCGGTCGGGGTGGGCGAGCTTGGCGGCGATGGCCGCGGGCAGGCCATACCCCATCGACCCCGAGGTCGGCGCCAGGCAGGTGCGATAACCCTTGTACTGGAAGTAGCGGTGCACAAAAGCGGCGAAATTGCCGGCGCCGTTGGTCAGGATGCCATCTTCGGGCATGAGCTGAGACAGGGTACGGATCACCTCGGCGAGCTTGACGGC
>JBPYEF010000379.1:0-4902 GCA_051985875.1 Hyphomicrobiaceae bacterium | reverse complement strand
ACACCCCGGTATGGCTATCATCTGGACGCCCACCGCATCGGTAGCCGGCGTTTCGCCGTTTGCCATGAGCCCTCGGACTTGGCCGACTGGGGCGTCTTGGGTGCGATTGTCGGCCGGGCCACGAGCGGATACTGGCAGGTGCCGGTGATCGATGGGCTCAGTACGCGTCCCAATACGGATGCGCTCAAGCACTTGAGCGCGGCGCTGGCGAGCTTCGGCGCCGTCGCGTTGTTCCACATTCCCGGGGTCACACCCGAAGCGTCCAATTTGTCGGCCGCATTCCGCGGCCGCAGCATCCCGCCGCCGGAGTCGATAGGACAACAGGAGTTCAGGGCGTTTTACGGCGAATTTGCCGCACAGGGGGACAAGCTCGACGTCGTGGTGTTCGCAGCGCCGCAGCTGTCTTTGCTCGAGATGCAGACGTTGGCGGGGCTGCTCAGCGGGCGACGCGTGCACGAGCATACTGCGCTCGTGGTGGCGACGTCGCCGGAGATCAAGTTTGCCGCCGACCGCATGGGTCTTACCAAACCTATCGAAGACGCCGGTGGGGTCGTCGCCTCCGGCGTGTGCTTTTACCAGAGCTACGCACGCGAGCTCGCAGAGGCCAACGGGTGGCGGCGCCTGCTGACCAATTCGGCGAAGCTCGCCAATATCATCGCCGGCTACGGCTACCAGCCGGCGCTGGCCAACATGCAGCGCTGCGTGGACAGCGCCGTGGCGGGCAAGATCCTCTGATGGCGATCGTGCTCAAATGTCATAGGGGCATCGGCCCAGCGGTGTCCGGTAGTGCCCTTGTCGCGGGCGACAACTTTTCCGCGCGTTATGATCTCGACAGAATCAAGGGCGTGTTTTCGCGGCCCTCACACAGGCTATTCGGCGAGAGCTACGTCGATCGCGTGCTGGTATTGATCGCGGGCAAGGGGGGTGTCGCAACGGCCTGGATGCTCCACGAGATGGTGGCGCGCCGCATGGCACCGAAGGCGCTCATCTTCGCTCGCGCTAATCCCATCTTGGCGCAGGGTGCCGCATTTGCGGCAATGACGCTGGTCGATCGTTTTGAGGCAGGCGATCCCACGACCATCATTCGCACCGGTGACACGGTCGCCATCGCGCCCGACGAGGGGCTGGTGCACATCCTCGGCCGCGGCTGATGCTGTGAAAAAAGCGGCCAGCGCCGCAAAGCTATCCCGCGGCAAGATGCGGCCGTCGTCAGTGACAGTCTGCTGCGCGGCGCACGGCCGCGCGCCTCGAGGCTGCGGTGGCCGCCACCGCACCGGGACCGGCGGCTTTCCGCACACAGCTGAAAGCGCCGAGACCGACGGCGCCGCGGACCGGGCCGTCGAGCCAAAAGCGGGTTTTCCTCCCCTCGCGGGCGCGTGCTCGGCCGAGCCTCCCGAACAAGGTCTAGGGAGCGCAATTGGGCCCGGCTAGCGCAGGGCGGGTGGCGCATCGGCCACGGGAGCGTGCCAAGCGCGGTGCGCCGCCTCCCCAGACTCAGGGGACTGAGGTAGAAGAAACGCGAGCCCGGAGACGGGATTCGCGCTCAGGAGGCGATCGATGCGGGCAACGGTCCGTTTTGCAATCGTTGCGGTGGGGGCCGCTCTCAGTCTCGGCGGGCCGCAGCCAAGCTTGGCAGGGGGCGAGAACCCCGACGGCTTTGGTCTATACACGCCCCTCACTCCCGGCAGACACCCGCGTGCCTATCGCTACGACCCGCGCTCCTGGTATTTCCAGCAGCCGCGCTACTATCCCTACTACAACTCGGGATACTGGGTGCCGCGCTCGTGGATGCGCTACCGTTATCGCTACGTGTACCATGGTCCGCGCTACCGTTATTTCCCGGCATGGGGGTACGGGCCGCGGCTTTGCTCGGACCGGCGATGCTGACGCCTGCAATCGTGCGTCAAGCTGAAAGGCGCCGCTTGCTTGCTTGGCTGTTCTGAGCGCGGCAGACGATCGCTGCCGCACGTCTGTGGGCCGCGTCGCGGCCGGCGTGTGTGCGGGGGTGGTGCGATTTACGTCTCGGCTAAGCCGCGTTGGTGCGCCGATGCATGCTCGCAAGGTGCAGCGCAATCGCTGCGGCGTTCGAGACATTGAGGCTCGCCAGCGGGCCTTCCATCGTTATGCGACAGAGTTGGTCGCAGCTCTGCCGCGTCAGATGCCGCAGCCCTTTGCCTTCGGCCCCGAGCACGAGGGCTGCGCGTTCGGGCCAGCGGAAATCTTCGATCGCCTCTGCACCTTCGGCATCGAGACCGATTACCGTGCACCTTGCCTTGAGCTCCTCCAGGGCACGTGCGAGGTTCGCCACGCGCGCTACCGGGACATGTTCGAGCGCCCCCGAGGCGGATTTCGCCAGGGCACCACCGAGGGCGGGGCTATGTCGCCTAGTCATGACGAGACCTGGCGCGCCAAATGCGGCCGCGGAGCGCAGAATGGCGCCGACATTATGCGGATCGGTTACTTGGTCGAGGACGACGATCGGCCGATAGGCGCCTGCCGACACCAGCTCGGCGAGCGCGGCATCGGGCAGTGCCTCGGTTTCCACTAGCGCCCCCTGATGCACGGTGTCTGCCCCCAGGCGGCGATCGAGGTCTCGCGGACGGACGCGCACGTGGGTGAGACTGCGCTTTGCGAGGACCTGATGCAGCTGCCTCTCGGCGTTGTCCGTCAGATAGACGCCGTGGATGGCACGGGCAGGATTGGCGAGCGCCGCCGCCGTGGCATGAATGCCGAAGATCAGCGCCTCTTCCACCCGCTGCGGTCGGTAGGGCTGGGAGTCTTCGGGTGGGTGTAGTTCGCGCGATGCCAATGCGCTCTCCCCGGTTTCGATAGATCGCTGCGCACCACTGAGGCCACGTGCCCATCATGTTGACACTGCGACGGTCGGACGACCATATAGCGCCAAACGCGCCCGCCGTGGGCAGGCGGGACGCGTGAGGTTTGCGCCAAACCCAGCGCCTGGAGGGGTGCCCGAGTGGCTAAAGGGGACGGACTGTAAATCCGTTGGCTTCGCCTACGCTGGTTCGAATCCAGCCCCCTCCACCAGCAGACCCACGCCAGGCTGGTTCCGGCCTCGCGGTTGGTGGTCGCGCGTCTCGCGAATAGAGAAAGTTGTGCAACCTGTGGCTGAGCCATATCATGGCTGAGCCCTGGGCGGCCGAGAGCGCATTGCATCGCGAGGAATTCGCACCCATATATGCTCACATACGTGTTGCATTGCGGTCATGGAGGCCCTAGGAACGTGCGGCGAATGCCGCCGCCCGCTCACAAGTGGGCTCGGTGTTCGTTTGGCATGTCTGGTGGGCGGCGAATTGCGGCCGGGCGCGACTAAGGTTCAGGTCATCGGGTCTCATAGAGTGTTTGTCGTGCAGTGGCGTAGCTCTCGACCTGGACGCGCGCTGAGCCGTGGTGTCGCGGCTGATCGCGCCGATGAGCAAGATGCCCCGGACATGGCGCAACGGCCGTACGACACGCGATCGGGCCGCGGCATCGGGCAGGAGGATACGGGCGTGCCGTGTCCCTTGCGGGTGTAGCTCAATGGTAGAGCAACAGCCTTCCAAGCTGATGACGAGGGTTCGATTCCCTTCACCCGCTCCAATAGCGACTTGACGCGCCAGAACGGCGTGCCTGCCAGTGGCAGGGTACGGCGAAGCGGGCGGCGCAATGCATGCACAACACGCATGAGGACGCGAGATGGCCAAGGCGAAGTTTGATCGGACGAAGCCGCATTGCAATGTTGGGACGATTGGGCACGTTGACCACGGGAAGACGACGTTGACGGCGGCGCTGACGAAGGTATCTGCGGACCGTGGGTGGACGGCGACGGCGGTTTCGTATGACCAGGTAGCGAAGGCGTCTGAGAGCCAGGGGCGGCGTGATCCGACGAAGATTTTGACGATTGCGACGAGCCATGTGGAGTACGCGACGGAGAAGCGGCACTACGCGCACGTGGACTGTCCTGGGCATGCGGACTACGTGAAGAACATGATCACGGGCGCGGCGCAGATGGATGGGGCGATTTTGGTTGTTTCTGCGGTTGACGGACCGATGCCGCAGACACGGGAGCACATTTTGTTGGCGCGGCAGGTTGGGGTGCCCTACATCGTGGTGTTTTTGAACAAGTGCGATGCGGTTGATGATCCCGAGCTGGTTGAGCTTGTGGAGATGGAGGTTCGAGAGCTTCTTTCGAAGTATCAGTTTCCCGGGGACGACATTCCGATCATCCGTGGAGCGGCGATCCAGGCGCTGAAGGGGGAGAAGGGGGCATTAGCGGACGAGGCGGTCATCAAGCTGTTTGAGGCGCTGGACACGTACATTCCGCTGCCTGAGCGGCCGAAGGACCAGCCGTTTTTGATGCCGATTGAGGACGTATTTTCGATTTCGGGTCGCGGGACGGTTGTGACGGGGCGGATTGAGCGTGGGATGGTGAAGGTTGGGGAGGAGGTTGAGATTGTCGGCATCCGCGACACGCAGAAGTGCGTGGTGACGGGTGTTGAGATGTTCCGCAAGCTTCTGGATGCGGGTGAGGCTGGGGACAACGTGGGGTGTCTGCTGCGCGGGATTGACAAGGATGCGGTTGAGCGTGGGCAGGTGCTGTGCAAGCCTGGGTCGATCAAGCCGCACAAGAAGTTCAAGGCGGAGGCCTACATTCTGACGAAGGAGGAGGGGGGGCGGCACACGCCGTTCTTCACGAATTACCGGCCGCAGTTCTACTTTCGGACCACGGATGTGACGGGCGTGGTGTCGCTGCCTGAGGGCACGGAGATGGTGATGCCCGGAGACAACGTGGCGGTGACGATCGAGCTGATCACGCCGATTGCCATGGAGGAGAAGCTGCGTTTTGCCATTCGCGAGGGCGGCCGCACCGTCGGCGCCGGCGTGGTCACCAGCATCATCGAGTAG
>JBPYEF010000378.1:0-7143 GCA_051985875.1 Hyphomicrobiaceae bacterium | reverse complement strand
TCGAGCGGATTGCCGATGCGCAGCCAGGATACGGCACCCTCGGCTGACTATTCGATCAGTATCGCCGAAGCAGTCTCTATCAGAAGAAGGTCGGGCCGCGCGCCAAACCCGGTTACGAGCGCGCCATGCGGGCCATTGAGGACATGCCCACGAAGACGGGCGGCAAGGCAGCGCAGTTGCCGCTGAGTTCGATCACGCCGCGCGCCGTCGATAGGTTCTACGAACGTCTGCAGCAGGGGCCGCGCAAGTCCGACCGCACCCGCCAGGCCAACTACGCCCTCGACATCGCACGCAGGGCTTGGAAGATCGTGCAGCGGAAACACCCGAAAGTCGTGCCAACAGACAATCCATGGATCGGTGTCGAGCGCGTCGGCGGAAAAGCAGAGAAACCTGCGGCAACTCGCGACGAAGCCTATGCGCTGGCCAATCCGCTAAAGGAAATCGGTGAACCGCACCACGGCGCCGCGGCCCTAATCTGTTTCGAGTGGCATCAACGCCCCGAAAACGTCCTCGCCGGTGCCATCACGTGGCAGGATTACCGTCACCCTGATAACTCGCATGTGGTTAATATCCGGCACCTGAAAACTAACGTGGTCGTACCACTGCCGCTCGATGATGAGGAGAACGGGGAGCAGTTTTATCCCGAACTTGAAGCCTACCTTGCCGAGCTGCCCAGGTTTGGTCTTCCAATCGTCCTGACCTCGGGCGAGCGCGGCCCGGCGCGTCCCTATTCGATGGTGTATGCGCAGCGGCGCGTCAGAGAAGCACGCGCACATGCCGGTCTCGGCAAACACGTCACGCTTGACGCATGTCGTCATGGCGGGCTGACTGAACTAGCCGATGCAGGCGCAACCGAACAGGGAATGCGGTCACGTTCGGGGCACAAGACGACACCAGCCTTGCGCGTGTACTTGAAGAAAACTGCAGTACAAAGAATGGTTGCCTCGCAGCAGCGCAGGAAGCACGTTGAGAAGAACAGAGCGGGAGCAAAAGTCAGAATAGGACGCCAGACTAGCAGTCAGAATGGAGGCGCCCAAAGTGGCTAATACATTGAAATCAAATGGCGCTCCCTACGAGAGTCGAACTCGTCTTTTCAGATTGAAAATCTGACGTCCTAACCGATAGACGAAGGGAGCGGTGGAAGCTTCGATATAATAAGCTTGCCGCCAGGAAGCAAGGTCCGGCCTTTCTTCTTCCACCCCACGCAGCAGCACGGGCGCGCGCGGCCGCGCACGGCGAGCCCCGTTCATAGGATCTTTTGCCCGGTCTTCCTCCAATCGCTGAGGAACAGCTCAAGTCCCCTGTCGGTCAGCGGATGCGCAATCAGGGCGCGCAGGACGCCGGGTGGCATGGTCGCCACGTCTGCGCCGATCAGGGCCGCTTGTTTCACGTGATTGACGTTGCGGATTGATGCCACCAGGATCTGCGTCTGCAGCTGCGTGTAGTTGTCGTAGATGGTGCGGATCTCACGGATCACGTCCATTCCATCGAGCCCGATGTCGTCCAGGCGTCCGATAAAGGGGGAAATGAAGCTCGCCCCTACCTTGGCGGCCAAAAGTGCTTGGTTGGCAGAGAAGCACAGCGTGACGTTGACCATGACGCCCTCGCGCCTGAGCGCGCGGCAGGCCTTCAGGCCAGCCCAGGTCGAGGGGAGCTTCACCGCGACATTGTCGGCGACCTTGGCGAGCGCGCGGCCTTCCGCAAGCATGCCCTCCTCCTCGGTCGCGGTCACCTCAGCGCTGACTGGCCCAGGTACGATTGCACAGATCTCGGCAATGACCGCTTTGAAATCGCGTCCGGACTTGGCGACCAGCGATGGGTTGGTCGTGACGCCGTCAAGCAGACCCGTTGCCGCAAGTTCTCGGATCTCCGACACGTCGGCAGTGTCGACAAAGAATTTCACTGTCACCCTCCCGCCTTTGGCCGCATGCGAAGTGCCGATCACCGATGTCGTGGCGTGCCTGCCTCGTGTATCGTCGGGACGGCCGCATCGGGTTTTCTAGTCCCGTGACGTTGGCAATGCAAAACCGACCTCCCGTCCTTCCAGCGAGGCAGCAACGAGCATGAACCGCATTTCTGGCCGCTCCGCGTTTCTCTCACTCCTGCAGCAGGAGGGGGTCACCCACCTGTTCGGCAACCCCGGAACCACGGAGCTGCCGATCATGCATGCCCTCAGCGAGCACCCTGACCTGACCTACGTCCTGGGGATGCAGGAGGCGCTCGTCGTGGCGATGGCCGACGGCTTTGCGCGTGCCAGCGGCAGGCTGGTGGCTTGCAACGTGCACGTCGCGCCGGGGCTCGGTAATGCCATGGGCTCGCTGTACAACGCCAAGTTCACCGGCACACCGATGATCCTGACCGCCGGGCAGCAGGAACAGGGGCATGGCTTAACCGAACCACTGCTCTACGACCAGCTTGTGCCGATCGCCGCGCCGCTGGTGAAATGGGCCGTCGAGGTGACGCGACTGGAAGATCTGCCGCGTATCGTTCATCGCGCCGCGAAAACCGCCATGGCGCCTCCGACCGGCCCGGTGTTCATCTCGCTGCCAGGGGACATCCTCAACGCCGAGGCGGGTATCGATCTCGGCAGCCCGACCAGGGTGGAGACGCGCACGCGACCCTCGGATGCTCTGCTCGCGACGCTCGCCAGTCGGCTGCTCAAGGCCGAGCGGCCCTTGATCATAGCCGGCGATGAGCTCGTCAGGAGCGACGCGCTCGAGATCGCTGCCGAGCTTGCCGAGACGCTCGGCTGTCCGGTCTACCAGCAGAGCGTGCCGTACGGCGCACACTTCCTTTCCGAGCACGTGTGCTTCATGGGTGCCTTGTCGCGCGATCAGCGTCAGGTGCGCGATGTGATCGCCCGTTTCGATCTGCTGCTGGTACTCGGCGCCGACCCCGTGCGCATGTCGGTGTGGAGCGAGATCGAGCCGATGCCTGCGGGAGCGGCAATCCTGCACATCGGCCTCAACGATTGGGATATGGGCAAGAACTACCCGGCGGAAATGGCCGTGCGCGCCGACGTGCGCGAGACGCTCGGTGCGCTCATACCCGTGCTGAAGAGGCAGGGCGGGGATCGGCTCACCGCGCGGGCAAGGGCGGCATTGGCCGAGCTGGCCAAGAGCAATTGGCTTGCCAAGCGCGCAGCCCTGCGCACCCGCATTTCTGCGCGCCGCGAGGTCACGCCGATCGATTCCGATTGGCTCACGCTGTGCCTTGCCGACGCGCTGCCGCCCGAAGCGGTCGTCGTCAACGAGGGTTTGACGGCTGCACGCCATCTCACTGACCTGCTGCCGTTCCGCGACCGGCTCGGCTACCACGCGCTGGCGTCGGGGGGCATCGGCTGGGGACTGCCGGCCGCGGTCGGCGTTGCCCTGGCGCAAGCGCCGCGCCCAGTCTGCTGCTTTTCCGGAGATGGCAGCGCCATGTATGCCATCCAGGCGCTGTGGACCGCTGCGCACATGCGCCTCCCGATCACCTATGTGATCGCCAACAACGGCGGCTATCGCATCATCAAGCAGCGGCTGCTCGCCTTCCATGGCAGCGACCATTTCATCGGCATGGATTTCAAGGATCCCGCCGTCGACTTTGCGGGGATCGCGCGCGCGCTCGGCGTACCGGCCGAACGGATCAGCGAGCCCGGCGCGCTCGCCCCCGCCCTGCAGCGCGCCTTGGCGACGCCGGGGCCGAAGTTGCTTGACGTCGTAATCGAGGGTGCCGTGCGCAAGAAGCCCCAGGGGTGAGCGGCCCGGACACGCGGCAGGCTAAGCGCATCAGGCGGGGGCTTCGGTTTCCTCGCCGATCCAGCGCAGGTAATCCGCCGAGCCGCCGATGACGGGAATGACCAGCAGCGCCGGGTTCGCATAGGGGTGCATGCCGCGCGCCGCCGCAATCACCCGATCGGCCAGTGCGGCGCGCGTCTTGATGATCATGGCCGCCTCGGCGCCCTGTTCACGCTTGCCCTGCCAGTGATAGATGGCGGTGATCGCCGGCCAGATATTGACGCAGGCGGCAAGCCGCCGGTCGACCAGGGCGCCTCCTACCCGCTCGGCTTCCGCGAGCGAGGGGAACGTGGAATAGATGAGGACGGGCTTGTCGTCTGCACTCAAGTGGGCGAGCCTTGTGCGCGAGGGCGTCCGCAAGGGACAACGGCGTCCGCAAGGGCAATGCAATGGCAAGAATACCGCGAAATTTCGAAAAAATCGCCTTTGTTGCAAGCGATGTTCCGGAGGCGCGCGAGGCGTTCGAACGGCTTGTCGCGCTCTACGGCAACGCCGACCCTAGGACGGCGGACGCGATCGTGGCGCTCGGCGGGGACGGACTGATGCTGCAGACGCTGCATTGCTACCTCAACGATCGTGTGCCGATCTACGGCATGAACCGCGGCTCCGTCGGCTTTCTCACCAACGACTTCAGCACGGCCGATTTGAAGGGCCGCCTGGCACGGGCCGAGGTCAGCGTGCTTCACCCCCTGGCGATGTGCGCCATCGACCAGGCGGGCAACGTCAGCGAGAGCCTGGCCATCAATGAGGTCTCGCTGTTTCGGCAAACCTTCCAGGCCGCCAAAATCCGCATCTCGATCGACGCCACCGTGCGTCTTGAGGAACTGATCTGCGACGGCGTGCTGGTAGCCACACCGGCCGGTTCGACCGCCTACAACCTTTCCGTCCACGGCCCGATCCTCCCCATCAACGCCCCCTTGCTGGCACTCACGCCGATCAGCGCCTTCCGTCCGCGCCGCTGGCGCGGGGCGCTGTTACCGCTCGAGGCCAAGATCGCCTTCGATGTGCTGGAGCCGGAGAAGCGTCCGGTCAGCGCCGTTGCCGATCACACGGAGTTCCGTTCGGTGACGCGCGTCGAGGTGGAACAGGCAAGTCACGTCGACCTTTTCATGCTGTTTGATCCCGGTCACAGCCTCGACGAGCGCATCCTGTCGGAGCAGTTCCGTTACTGATGAGGACCAGTCATGCAAGGTCTCTATTTGCAGGATCTCGAGCCCGGGCGCACCTTCGAGCACACCCTGCGCCGCACCGTTACCGATATGGACAACACGCTGTTCTGCTGCCTCACGCACAACCCGCAGCCCCTGCACATCGACCAGGAATTCGCGCGCAGCAGCGAATGGGGCAAGCCGCTCGTCAACAGCATCTTCACGCTCGGTCTGATGATCGGCATCTCGGTCAACGATACGACGCTCGGCACAACCGTGGGCAATCTGGGCATGACGGAGGTCAAGTTTCCCAAGCCCGTGTTTCTCGGCGATACATTGCGCGCCACCACCGAGGTCGTGGCGCGGCGAGACAGCCGGTCGCGGCCCGACGTCGGCATCGTCGAGTTCCTGCACAAGGCCTTCAATCAACGCGGCGAGCTGGTTGCCGAGTGCAGGCGGCAGGCCATGATGCTGCGAAGGCCCGGTGCTTGAGACGATGCGCTCGCTCCTATTCATCCCCGGTGACGACGAGCGCAAGCTCTCCAAGGGCGTTGCCTCGGGCGCGGATGCGCTGATCCTCGACCTGGAGGACGCGGTGGCGATGGGGCGCAAGCAGGCGGCCCGCGAGATCAGCGCCGGTTTCATTGCCCAGGCCAAGCAGACCGCCGCTCGGCCGCAGCTCTATGTGCGCATCAATGCTCTCGATTCTCCGCACTGGGAGAAGGATCTCGCGGCGATTGTTGCCAGCGCACCCGACGGCATTCTGCTGCCGAAGGCACGCTCGGGGGAGGACGTGCACAAGCTGTCGATTGCGCTGGCGCACGCAGAGGAAATCGCCGGCGCCGCCAAGGGTGCAACGCGCGTCATCGCCATCGCTACGGAGGTGGCGATCTCGCTTCTGCAGCTGCACACCTACGTCGGCGCGAGTGCGCGCCTGGTGGCCCTGACTTGGGGTGCAGAGGATCTTTCCGCCGCGCTCGGCGCCAGGGGCAATCGCGAGGACGATGGCCGGACCTGGCGCTCACCCTATGTCCTGGCGCGCAGCCTCTGCCTCTTCACGGCAGTGGCGGCAGGGGTGGAGCCGATCGACACCGTGTTCGTCAACTTCCGCGACCTCGAGGGGCTCGACCGCGAGGCGCGCGAGGCGGCCCGCGACGGGTTCTCCGGCAAGATGGCGATCCATCCCATTCAGGTGGCGCCGATCAATGCGGCCTTCACGCCGACGGCGGAGGAGGCGGCACTCGCAGAGGAGATCGTGCAGGCGTTCGCCGCCAACCCCGATGCGGGGGTTATCGCCATCAGGGGCAGCATGGTCGATCGTGCCCACGTGGTCCGCGCCGAGCGCCTGATCGCGCGCGCCCGTGCGGCGCAGCAGCGCGGCTGACCGCCCTAGCCCGCGGCCCTCCGCTGCAGTTTGGCCAATGCCTCCTCGGCGCTCGGGCGGGCGATCGCGAACATCGTCTCTGGGGTGACGACCGCATACTCCATATATCCCAGCCTGGCGATTGGCCGCATCGCGCCGGTATCGACCATGCCATCGACGATGACGCTGTCGTCGATGAAAATGCCGACCACCTGCCCGAACACCACGAAATTGCCGGGCTTGCCCGCCAGCGGGGGGAGGGAAATCGTCTTCCAGTGCCGGCACTCCAGGGCAGCCGGGCTCTCCTTGACGCGCGGCGGCTTGACCAGGCGGCTCGGCGTGGCGGTGAGCTCCCCGATCGGAAACTCGTCGACGCCGCGCGGCACCGCAGCCGACGTCATGTTCATCTTGAAGCGCAGCGGGAAGGTCGCCAGCGAGCACACGAACTCGCCGGTTTCCTCGATGTTGGTCAGGGAATCCTTCGGACCCGACGATGAGAACATCACATAGTGCGGCGATTCCCCGACCGCATTGAAAAAGCTGTAGGGCGCGAGGTTGCAGATTCCCGCCTTGCTAACGGTCGATATCCAGCCGATCGGCCGTGGCACCACGAGGGCCTTGAATGGGTCGTGCTTCAGGCCATGCTTGTTGGCGGTCGCTTCGTAGAACAAGGGCCGTATCTCCTTGCGATTATCCCTCAGGCGGTCCAACGCCTGACGATGGCGGCCAGTTGCGGCCGGTCCCTATCCTCCTGCCGCTGCCTTACCGTGCCGATGTACACGAACCCCGCGACGCGCTCGTTGTCCGCCAGATCGAGCGCGGCGCGCACCGCGCTGCTGTATGAGTACCACTC
>JBPYEF010000377.1:0-5058 GCA_051985875.1 Hyphomicrobiaceae bacterium | reverse complement strand
TCAGGTTGGCAACCATGATCTGATCCAGAATCTGCTCGTGCACCGTCGGATTCGTTATCGGTACCATGACTTCCACGCGGCGGTCGAGGTTGCGCGGCATCATGTCGGCGGAGCTGATATATACGAGCGCCTTGGGCGCGGGCAACCCGTGCCCCGCGCCAAAGCAGTAAACGCGGCCGTGCTCGAGGAAGCGCCCGATGATGCTCTTGACGCGAATGTTGTCCGACAAGCCCGGTACACCCGGCCGCAGGCAGCAGATGCCGCGCACGATCAGGTCGATCTCCACCCCCGCGCGGCTTGCCTCGTAGAGCGCATCGATGATTTGCGCGTCGACGAGCGAATTCATCTTCATCCAGATCGCCCCCTTGCGGCCGGCGCGGACGTGGCCAATTTCATCGCGGATGTGGGAGAGGATGCGCGTGCGTATGCCGTGCGGGCTAGCCGCCATCACTTCGATCTCGGCTGGCTCGGCGTACCCGGTTACGAAGTTCAGGATGCGCGTCACGTCGCGGCCGACCACCGGATCGGCGGTGAAGAACGACAGGTCGCTGTAGCTTTTGGCCGTCACGGGGTGATAGTTGCCCGTCCCGATGTGGCAATAGGTGGCTAGCTCGCTACCCTCACGGCGGACGATTTGCCCGAGTTTGGCGTGCGTCTTCAGCTCGATGAAGCCGTACACCACGTGCACGCCGGCGCTCTCCAGATTGCGGGCCCAACGGATGTTGGCGGCTTCATCGAACCGCGCCTTGAGCTCGACCACGGCGGTCACCGACTTGCCGAGATCTGCGGCCTCGATCAATGCACGAACGATCGGACTGTCGTTAGAGGTGCGATAGAGCGTCCACTTGATCGCCAGCACGTTGGGATCGGCGACCGCCTGGCGCAGCAGCTGCAGCACCACGTCGAAGGACTCGTAGGGATGGTGCACCACGATATCCTTCTTGCGGATGGCGGCGAAGCAGTCGCCGTTGAACTCGCGGATGCGCTCGGGAAAGCGAATGTTCAGGGGCTTGAACACCAGGTCCGGCCGCTCCGAGCCGATCAGCTGTACGGTGTCGGCAAGCCCGAGCATGCCTTCCTTGATGAACACCGCGTCGGCGCGAATCTCGAGCTCCTGTACCACGAAACGCTGCAGACGCGAGGGCATCTGACCATCGAGCTCGAGCCGGATCACGTGCCCGCGCCGGCGCCGTTTCAGTGCCGTCTCGTAGGAAGCGACCAAGTCCTCCGCCTCCTCCTGCACCTCGATGTCACTGTCCCGCAGCACGCGAAATGCCCCGTGGCTGCGGGCGAGGAACCCCGGGAACAGCCGCGACAGGAACATGCCGATCAGGGATTCGACGCGCACGAAGCGAACCGGGTTGACCTCGGCACCCGGCGCGCCGCCGTCCGCCGGCAGGCGAACGAAGCGCACCAGCTGGCTCGGGATCGGTAGCAGGGCGTGCATGGTCGTGCCGTCGCGCTCACGCCTCAGCTCGACGCCGACGGTCATGCCGCCGTTCTGAATGAACGGGAAGGGGTGGGCGGGATCGACGGCAATCGGCGTCAGGATCGGCAGGTACTGGCTGTTGAACTGCCGCTCGAGCCATTCGCGCTCACCCGGTCGCAGCTCCTTCGGCTCGACGATGTGGATACCGGCGGCGGCCATTTCGGCCTTCACCTGCGTCCAGCACGCCTGCTGATCGCTGACGAGCCCGGCCGCGAAGCGATTGATCTCGGCGAGCTGCTGGGCGGGCGTGAGGCCGTCCTGGCTCAACTGCGTCACGCCGGCCGCGACCTGGCCGTACAGCCCGGCGACGCGCACCATGTAGAACTCGTCGAGGTTGTGCGCCGAAATCGACAAAAAGCGCAGCCGCTCGAGTACGGGATGGCGCGTGTTCTGCGCCTCCTCCATCACCCGGCGGTTGAACTGCAGCCACGACAGCTCGCGGTTGTAGAAGCGCGCGGACCCGAGCGGCGGCGCAATGTCTTTGGGTTGCTCGCGTTCCAGCAACCTTGGTTTCGGCGCGCTCATGGGGACCCCGGGAGCTGGCGAAGCAGAACGTGACAAATATGCAACTGATAATGCCTCAATAGTGGCAGAGCAGGGTCAAGTTTGCCATAGCCGTGTGACGGGACGGTTGGCGAGCGTAACGGCGGTATCGTAACGGCGGTATTAAGGCGGTGCCGCCAACGGGCTCCCCGCAGCGATCGCTCTCGCCGCGGTGGCGTGCACGCGTGGTGCCTTTCCTTAACCTACGCGTAGATGTGGCCCTTCGCCTGCTCCGTGGCAACACCGGCCCCCGGCATCTGCAGCTGCCACGCGTTTAGCCGGACGCGAAAACAGCCCGTCGGCCTGCAACCGTTTCCGCCATCCGACGTTCTCGGACAAACGCCTCTCGGAGCTCACCATGACCACATCGACGAAGATCGCAACGACCGTTTCGGTATTGGCCCTCCTGGCCCTTGCAGCCCCGTTGGTCTCGGCGCAGCAGCCGAACCCGAATGCTACGACGACCCAGCAGACGCCGACCCCATCGACCCCGGGTGCGAACGCCGGCGGCAACAAGAACCCGCATGCCGCCCAAGGCACCAATCAGGGCGCGAAACACGCTGCCACCATGAACCACGGCACGGCCCAGGCGAAGGGCCAAACCATGGGCCACCAGAAAATGGGCCAGAAAAGCGCGCACACCATGCATGGCAAGAACCTGCAGGGTAAGCGTGGCGCCTACGGCTATCGCACGCTCAATCAGCGTCGCAGGCATCATCAGCCCGCGCCCGCCCACTCAAGCTGACGCTTTACGGCCCCGGCAGGTCGCCGCCGCGGGAAAGACCCGATGTCGCTGCGCGCCCGCTTTGCGGCCGCGCAGCGCGGTTGTTACGGGCTGTGCCCCAGGGCAGGGCGAAGTTCGCGGAAAGGAGAAAAAAACGGGGGAAAGCTTGAGGGGGTAAGGAACGGGGGACAGGCGGGAAGGCAGCACTATAAGCGCGGGGCAAGAAGCAAGCGCCGGAAGCCGACCGCCGCTGCCCAACCGGAGCGTTGCGCGGCATCTTGATTGCCGATTTGTTTACCAATCCGGGCCGCGAGGTGGCAGCACCCGGACTTAGCTCCCTGACGGCAATTTGGCGAGGACCTCGCTGGCGAGCGCGCGCGTGACTTTGCGGTGCGCGGACATGGCGGCGCGGTCGATCTCGGCGACGGCGCGCGCTGCCGCCTCCATCGACTGCTCGATGTGCAAGGCTATGTGGCTGACGACGTGCGGTGCGACGGCCAGTTGCCGATCGGCAAAGTGCTTGACAAGCACCGCCCGCACCAGGGCCTGATCGGGCGGGTCGATGGTGACGAGCGGCAGCGCGCGCAGCCGCGAGCGCAGGTCGGGGAGCGCGACGTTGAGCTCGCCCGGGGGCAGGCGCGAGGTCAGTAGCATAGAAAGCCGCCGCTCGCTGACGAGGTTCAACAGGTGAAACAGGACCCGCTCATTGCCGATCCCGCGGTGCGGGTCCTCGATCAGCAAGGCACCCATGGCTTTCGCCACGTCGCCTTCGCCGAGCATCGTTGCGAATAGCCGAGCGGCTCCAGATTTGAGCCGCCAGACGTTGGCAAGATGCGACTTGCCGGCGCGCGGCGGTGCCACGACCATCAGCGAGGCGAGCGGCCAATCCGGCCAGCGGTCGACGATGTCGGCCGCGGCCCGGTTCGAGCTGCTGACCAGAAAGTCCTCGGCCTGCAGCGCGGGCCGGTGCGGAAGGTCGAGCACCAGCTGCCCCGATCGCCTGGTCATGGCTTGTCCCCGACCCTGCGTGTGGAGTGTGCCTCGACCGCGCGTGCGGCAGTGCCCTTATACACCGCGCTGTCGAGGTACGCCTGCAGGGCGAAGCGCGCGAGCACACCGATTGCCGCGGCCAGGGGTACGGCCACGAGCGTGCCGACCAGTCCGAACAGATAGCTGAAAACGAACAGCGCAAAGATCAGCCATACGGGATGCAGGCCGATCTTTTGCCCTACCAGCCGCGGCGACAGCACGGCGGTATCGATGGCTAGGCCCGCCGCCAGCACGCCGACCACCTTGAGTAGCGGCGCCAACTGCGGCCAGAACTGCACAATGGCAAATCCCGACGACAGCAGCAGGCCGACGAGCCAGCCGATGATCGGAACGAACGCCAGCAGCCCGGTGCTCAGCCCAAGCAGCAGACCGTAGTCGATTCCGGCCCAGCTCAGGCCGACGGCATAGCCGACGCCGAGAATCAAACAGATCGCGCCTTGGCCACGGATAAAAGCGGCTACGGCATCGTTGATCTCGGCGGCGAGGCGCCGGATGGTCGGCGCGTGGTCGCGCGGAAGCGTGGCATCGAGGCGTGCCAGCATCCGGTGCCAGTCGACCAGCACGTAGAAGCTGACGACGGGGGTGATCAGCAGCAGCGACAGAAAATTGACCAGCGCCCAGCCACGGCTCCACATCGAGGCGACGATGGTGGCAACCGTGGCGGCCCAGTTTTGCGACACCTCGACCACCGAACGGTCGAGGGAGGCCTTGAAGGCGGGAAAGTTCGGACCGAGCCAGCTGCGGGCGAAGTCCTCCGCGGTCTCGCTGAGGCGTTGCAGATCCGCAGGCAGGGCGGCGACCAGCTGGCGCAGCTGCTGAAACAGCAGCGGTCCGAGCAGCGTCGCCGCGAGTGCGACCAGCAATGCCATCAGCCCGACGATGATCGTTGCTGCCCAGACGCGGCCGATCCCCTGCGCCTGCAGTTTGTCGGCCAGCGGATTGAGGAAATAGGCGAGCACGATGGCGGCGACGAACGGCAGCAGGATCTCGTTGAGCACGGCGATCGCCAGCACCAGCACCGCCAGGGCCACTAGCCAGAACACAAGCTGCCGTTCAGCGCGCATCGGCCTCGAGCTCCCGCAAGCGCGGTGTCGCGAGCGCAAACGCGGCGCCGCCGGGCGTGCGGGCCGCAAAGCCCGGCGCGGGCGCACCGCCTCGGCAAGCGCTGACCGCCGTGCGCGTTCGTTGCATGACTGGTCGAATAGCTGGCCCCATGTCCGGCATGTCCGGCATTGTCCGGCATGTCCGGCAA
>JBPYEF010000376.1:0-2645 GCA_051985875.1 Hyphomicrobiaceae bacterium | reverse complement strand
GAGCGCCAGCATCTGGTGGCCAAGGCAGATGCCAAACAGAGGTACTCCCGAGGCGATAAGCTTCTTGATCTCAGGCACGGCATAGATACCCGTCGCGGCGGGGTCTCCGGGGCCGTTGGAAAGAAATACGCCGTCGGGAGCACGCGCGAGGATTTCCTCGGCGGTCGTGGTAGCCGGCACCACCGTGATGCGGCAGCCCGACGCTGCAAGACAGCGCAGGATGTTGCGCTTGAGCCCGTAGTCGACGGCCACCACATAAAACTGCGGCCGCGTCTGCCGCCCGTAACCCTTGCCGTGCACCCAGCGGGTTTCATCCCAGCTGAAGCTTTGCCGGGTGCTCACCTCCGGCACCAGATCCATGCCGACGAGGCCCGGCCATGCCCTGGCTTCGGCAAGCAGGCGGTCCTCCGCGAAGGCGCCCGCCGGCTCATGGGCAATGACGCCGTTCGGCATGCCGCGTTCGCGAATGCGCGCCGTCAGTGCACGGGTGTCGACGCCGGTGATGGCGATGATGCCGCGCGCCCGCAGCCAAGCGTCGAAAGGCTCAAGCGCGCGGTAGCTCGAGGGTTCGCCAACGTCGGCGCGCAGCACGCAACCGCGCACACCCGAGCGCATGGCGAGATTGGCGGACTCACTATCCTCTGCGTTGCTGCCAACGTTACCGATGTGGGGAAAGGTGAAGGTAATGATTTGTCCGGCATAGGAGGGATCGGTCAGGATCTCCTGGTATCCCGTCATCGCCGTGTTGAAGCACACCTCTCCGACCGCCGAGCCGACGGCGCCCAACCCCCGCCCTCTGATGATGCTGCCGTCGGCCAGCACCAATCGACCCGTCGCCGGCGCATCGGTCCAGGGCTCAAGCGCATCGGCGGACATGGTGTCTGCGGACATCGGCATATGTGGTCTTTGGCGTCTGCAGTCTTTGCCGTCTGTGGGTTTTGGCGTCTGTGGGCATCGGCGCCTGCGGCGCGGTCACCCCGAACGGCCGGCACGCTGCACAGCGCACTCTTGCGCAGAAACAACAGACGAGCCCGACGGACAGCCCGCCGGCGGCAGCTAGTAGACCAACTCTATCAATCCGGTCAATGCGTGCACCTTGCGGCGCCGGCCTACTCGCTCTACATGGCCAAGAACCGTTTACCCCAGCCTCTGCAAGGCGGCTGCCCAAGGGCGGCGCCAATGCTAGTGCCGAGGTTTGTGGCATAGGTTTGCGCCAAGGTTTGCGCCAAGGTTTGCCATGCGTGATCGCCTTCAAGCCGAAATTGCGGCTGCGCTCAAAGCGCAGGACAAGGCACGCCTGTCGGCCCTGCGCCTGATCAGCGCCGCCCTCCAGGAGCGTGAGCTTGCTGGCACGGGCGCTCTCTCGCCCTCCGAAACTGTGGCGTTGCTGCGCAAGATGCAGAGGCAGCGCCGCGAGGCTCACGCACACTTTGTCCGCGCCGGTCGCACTGCGCAGGCCGAGCAGGAGTTGCTGGAACTGCAGGTGATTGCCGAGTTCCTGCCCAGCGGGGCTAGCGAGGAAGAGGTGCGTGCACGCGTCGCGGCCGCCATTTCCGAGCTCGGTGCGACGCACCTGAGGGACCTCGGCAAGGTCATGGGTCTGCTGAAGACCCGCCATCACGGGCAAATGGACTTCGCCGCTGCGAGCGCGATCGCCAGGGGCATGCTGTCCTGACTGTGGAGCACGGTGGCCGGCCCTGCGGCATCGACCGTTCCGCTCCCCGAGCGCCTGTGGATAACTTCGCGGGGGCGACGACGCCGGGCTACCCGCGGCGCCCAAGCGCGGCGAATCACTTTATGTAGGAGGCGACCGTCCCCCTACCGATTCGTGAACCATGCGCTTCCCGCCTTCGCTGCTGGATGAAATTCGCGCCCGGTTGCCGGTCAGCCAGGTCGTCGCGCGCAAGGTGGCGCTCAAGCGCGCTGGTCGTGAGCTAAGGGGCCTCTCTCCCTTCAAGCAGGAAAAGACGCCCTCGTTTTTCGTCAATGACCAGAAGGGCTCCTGGTTCGACTTCTCCTCCGGGCAGAACGGGGACGTCTTCAAGTTCCTCATGCTGACTGAGGGTTTGAGCTTCCCCGAGGCCGTGGCGCGTCTGGCCGAGGAGGCAGGCGTCGGCTTGCCCAAGCCTTCCGCCCGCGGCGAGCAAGAGGAGGACGAACGCAGCAGCCTTTACGGCGTGCTCGACGCCGCTGCGCGTTATTTTGTCGACGCGCTCGCCAGTAGCGCGGGGCTGGAAGCGCGCCGCTACCTGGAGCAGCGGGGGGTAAGCAGGGCAACGATCGCCGAATTCGGCATCGGCTACGCGCCCGAGAGCCGATCGGCGCTCAAGGATCACTTGGCGCGGCTCGGGGTACCGGCCTCCCTTATGATAAAGGCGGGGATGCTGGTCGCGGGCCCCGATATTACGCAGCCATTCGACCGCTTCCGCCGCCGCGTCATGTTCCCCATCGCCGACCGCCAAGGGCGCATCGTTGCCTTTGGCGGGCGCGCCCTCGATGCCGCCCAGCCGGCAAAGTATCTCAATTCACCGGAGACTCTGCTGTTCCGCAAGGGTGCACTCCTCTTCAATGCACACCGGGCACGCGGGCCCGCCCACGACAAGGGCCAGCTCATCGCCGTCGAGGGCTACATGGACGCGATCACC
>JBPYEF010000375.1:0-9457 GCA_051985875.1 Hyphomicrobiaceae bacterium | reverse complement strand
GATGAAGAACTTGTGCACCCCCTGGGCCCAGTTGAGCCGCACCAGCCGCTCCACGTCATCAGGTGATCGGTATCGCGACTTTCGGCCTTGCACATTGATGATGGTACAGAACGAACACTGGTATGGGCAGCCGCGCCCCGCATCGAAGCTAGTGCTCAGTCCTAACGTGCGCGCCACGTGACGCTTGAGCAGGAAGGGAACGGGCGCTCCCTGCATGTTTGGGAGATCTCTCATAAAATTGTAGACAGGCGCCATGCGGTTCTCGGCTGCGTCGCACAACAGTTGGTCGAGACGCCCCTCTGCTTCGCCAGCGAACATGACGATGCCCAGTTCCCGGCAAGCATCGAGTTCGACCGCGCGTCCATCCAGCATCGCCATGCAGCCGGACACGTGGAAGCCGCCGATGGCAACGGCGACGTGCGCTTGACGAAACGGGCGCGCAATATCGAGGGCGCGCGGATACTGATTCGACTGCACACCCACCAATGCCACTAGCCCGAAATTTCCGTGTGTTCGAAACCGGTCAAGCAGAGCCGACACGTTCACCCGCGTGTTGCTCTCATCGATCGGCTCGACATCGATGGCGACGTCGTGTCCGAGCACCTGCCGATCGGCGCAATCGGCCGCAAGACCATAGACGGCGGCGAGCGAGTTCGATGGGATGATCGTCCGCCACCAGCGGATGACATATCCATCTTCCCCGTAGTGCGACGGCTTGATGAGAATGAGCTGGAAACGCCGCTTTGGGACGGGCGAGGGATGCAGCAAGACCGCTCTCAAGTTTTGAGCCGCAAAGCGCAGCGGGTCGTCCAGGCTGTCAGCGAGGAGCCACCCTTGGCAAATCCGACGGCGATATAGAGAAAAGCCTGCGGATCGCCCCCCTGACGGTTCAGCCAGGAACCTTACACGAAACTGACTGACTGTCTTGCGCCGCGTCGCCGTTATGGGTGCGTGCGAGAAATACTGTGGCAGCGAAGTTACAGCGCACACATTTGGCGTTGGAGTGCAGTGGACCGCACCACGGGAGCGCCGCGCGACTTAGAGCATCCTACCTCTGGCTTAGATTTAGTTTGTCGCCAGCGAACGAGCCGTCGAGGCAAAGTCGGGGTAGAGATCGTTGGCGAAGCTGTTGCCGAGCAGGATCGCCTTATATCAGCCCGCGAAAAGGCTGACTCGGAAGGGGCTGCGTCGTTTTGAATCAGACGAGGTGGATACCTGACGCACCGGGCCTGTGATGCCGTCACCCAAGATCAAACTGATTCGGGGAGGCGGGGCATGGTGGCGGTTCCGCTCATAGAGGGAATGAGTGCCAAGGAGCTGCGGCAAGCTGCTGCAGCAAGTGGCGACGCCAATCAGGCGCGTCGACTGCTGGCGCTGGCTGCGATCCGAGACGGCATGAGCCGTCAGATAGCGGCCCGCATTGGGGGCATGGATCGACAAACGCTGCGTGATTGGGTGCATGCCTTCAACAAGCGCGGCATGGAAGGGCTGATCAATGACACCTCGCCTGGGCGTCCCTGCAAGCTCTCGGCGAAGCAAAAGGCAGCACTAAAGGCGTTGGTTGAGGCTGGGCCCGACCTGGCGCAGCATGGCGTAGTGCGCTGGCGCTGTAGCGACCTGGTTCGCGTGGTGGAGAGGAGGTTTGGTATTTCGGTGAGCGAAGACACCATTGCGCGGACGTTGCGGGCATTGGGCTTCTCCCACATCACCGCTCGGCCAAAGCATCCCGAACAGAAGCAGGGTGCAATTGAGCGCTTTAAAAAAAATTCGAGAGCAAACTCGAAAGGGCACTAGAGGGTATTCCGCGTAGAGTTCCGATTGAAATCTGGTTCCAGGACGAGATGCGCATCGGCCAGAAGAATGGCTGTGTGCGACAATGGGCAAAGCGCGGCACGCGTCCACGTCAGCCCGTCGATCAACGCTACGAAAGCGCCTATGTGTTTGGCGCCGTCTGCCCGGCGCGGGATACGGGCGTAGCGCTCATCCTGCCGCAGGCCAACACCTGGGCGATGCAGCAGCACCTTGATGAAGCATCCAAACATGTTCGCACTGGTGGTCACGCGGTCGTATTGCTCGACAACGCCGGCTGGCACCGCACCAAGAAATTGAAGTGGCCGACAAACATCTCGCCGCTGTTCATTCCGGCCGGCTGCCCCGAGCTGAACGCAGCGGAAAATGTCTGGCAGTATCTTCGTCAGACCTACCTCTCCAATCGCGTCTTCGATACGTATGATGCCGTTGTCGAGGCCGCAGCGAGGGCTTGGAACAAGCTCCTCGCCGAGGTTGGCCGCATCGCTTCCTTGGCCAACCGAAGCTGGGCCGTCACGCGTCAATGATTATGCGGTGTGGTATACCACGCGATGTGCACGTCGCCGCCGCGCGCTCAGCCCCGGGCGAATGCGGTCGTAGGGGGTTCTTTTGCCGATGCGATGCTGCAGTGCGAGACAACCGCACATGCAGCATCGAACCTTGTCACCAGCACACGTGTTGACATTCGAGACGCGTGCGAAGCTCGCACGCGTGGTCTTCGTGATGATCCCCTTTGGCCTCGGCTGACTGCCGAGGCCATTTTCTCTGGCCGATGGGTGGGAATTCCGCGCTCGAATGGGTCCCGATCGACAGCTGAAGGGCAGCAGGGCAAGCCGCTGCGCTACCCTGTGGCCGCCGCTTGCGCCGCGCGTTGGACCTACCGCCCGGTCCTTGAGACCGAGGAGTCGACACTACCCTCGATTCCCAGCACAAACGGGCCGCTCTGCTTATTGTAGCCCATTTGTCCGCCGACAACGCCTGCACTCGGCTGTTGGCTGGAGCTGGTCGCCGGGCCAACGAACTGATCTTTCTCCGTTGTGTAGCCGACGTTGCCGCCGACGTAGAACCCCGTCCAGTTGGGAGCGCTGGGAGCAGCAGGGGTAGCTCCAACGCTGGGGAGATCGTCTGCGTATACCGCTGATGAGATTGCCAAAGCTATTGCCGCCGCAACGTATCCGCGCATGGGGAATTCCCTCCTGCATAGCTGCCGTGGCTGCCCCCTGGCTATCACGGCGCACAAACCTTGGCCTGTCCATGCGACGTATTGGACGGCTGTGCGGTGGCCCTTCCGTCGCACCGCCCAGAAATCGCGCTTGGATGAGCGGTCTTGCCGTCGGCCACAAGGAACGAAACCTTCCGCCCATCTGATCGCTGCGACCCATAACCGTCAACAGAGCCGAACCTATCCGATTGCGCGGCAGAGAGAAACCGAGTGCGGTTGGCTGATACGCTCCTCGGTGTCTGCCCTGCGGATATCGCCGCGAACGACTGGATGGGCTTCCTGGTTTCCGTGATCGTACGGCGCTCGGCGCAAGGGGCTGCGGAAATAGCGCACGTGGCGAATCACAGTGTGAAAGTCCTGCAACGGCTATTCGCATCGCCGGTCATGGTTCATCGGCCCTCGGGCCGTGCGCAACCCGGAAATCCCCCGGGGATGACCGCCCTCGCGGCGGATGCTTCAGTTGCAAGAGAGCTGGCCGGATAAGCGCTCAACCTGTGCTGGTGGCCTATGTCCCTCCAGCGCGAACCGCTGGTCCTGGAACAACCGCACCAGGGCGTCCATGATCGCGCGAATTCGCGGCAGGGCGCGCAGGTCACGATGGACCAAGAGGAACTGGTCGGCCGAAACCTCCGGAAGTACTGCTGTCAGCCGAACCAGGAGGGGGTCCGCATCGCCGAGCCAGCACGGAAGCACCGTTACCCCGACGCCGGCGCGCACCAGCTCGTGCAACACCAGCCAATTGTTCACGCGCACCATCGGCCGGTTTTCCCGCAACAGATCGCGCATCCAGGCCTGCCCGGGCATATAGCCGTGGTAGTCGTCGAAGCCGCACCAGCTCAAGGCTCGCAGCTCTTCACGATCCAGCGCCCTGTCCTTCCCGCCCTGCGGCGCCCCAGACCGGCTGGAATAGACGGCATAGGCGACCTGCCCCAGCCGACGCGAGACCAGGCTCGCAAGGTCCGGCACTTCCTCGCGGATCAGCAGATCGGCTTCCCGGCGCGACAAGTTGGCGAGGAGATGGCTCTCGGACAGCTCGATCTCCACGCATTGCAGCCCGCGGCGCAGGGCGGGCAGATGGCGGGCGATGAAGGCCGTCATTGCTTCGCCGGCCGAAAGCCGAACGGTGCCGCGCGTGGTATCGCTGAGCCCGGCACTTCGGCGATGAATCGAATTGGCCGCCGCTTCCATCGCCTCAACATCGGCCAAAAGCTCCTCCCCCGCCGCGGTCAGCGCGAACCGGTCGGGCAACCGGTCGAAGAGCCGAGCGCCCAGCGCCTCTTCGAGACCCTTTATCCGCCGCGCAACCGTGGGGTGGCTGACATCCAAGCGCCGCGCGGCCGCGGACAGGTTTCCTTCCCGCACGAGCGTCAGGAAAATGCGCAGATCATCCCAGTCCATGACCATTCGCGGTACACCTCGCGCTTGCTCAACAAAAATGTACAGTCGCTGGCCGAAATTGTCGAATGGCGAACGCGGATGTGCAGGGTATTTTGCGGGCGCGTTTAGCACCTGCGAGGTTGCATGCACTTCGAGCCGCGATTGTGGGCCTTCACCAAGGGCGTGCGTTTGCGCATCGTCTGGGCCGGCGCGGTGGGACTGGCCGCCGTCGCCTGCGGTATCGCCCGCTTGGCACTGCTCGCCTGGCTGGTTGGGGCTGTATTCGCCGGTCGGCCGCTGACGGCACTGGTGCTGCCGATCGCCGGCGCCGCCGGACTGATGCTGTTGCGCGGCGCGTTGGAGTACGGGCGCACCATGATCGCGCACCGTACTGCCGCGAGGGTACAGGTTCGGCTGCGTCGCAAGGTGTACGACCGAATCAGTGCGCTGGGAGCGGCTGGCGTAGGGCGACGTCGCTCCGGCGCACTGACCCTGGCGCTGACCGACGGCGTTGAACAGCTGGAGACCTATTTCGGCCAGTTCCTACCGCAATTCCTGATCGCGGTGCTGACGCCGTGGCTGATCTTCGCGGCAATCGTCTGGATCGACCTGCCGGTGGCGTTGGTGATGCTCGGCTTCGCGCTGATCGCCTTGTTCGCTCCGGCAGTTTGGCACCGCCTCGATTCGCGCAACGCGCAAGGGCTGCGCAGCGTCTATTCGCGGTTCGCCGCCGACTTCGTGGATTCGGTGCAGGGCCTGGCGACGCTGAAGGCATTCGGCCAGAGCGGGGCGCGCGCCGACCGCCTGCAGGTCGAGGCACGCTCGCTGCTGCAGTGGACGATGCGGGCATTGGGCACCAACGTGATGGCGCGCGGCATCACCGACTGCGCCATTGCCTGTGGCGCCGCCGCCGCGCTGGCAATGGGCACCTGGCGGATGGCCCAGGGTGCGATGGCATTGCCGGGACTGCTGGTGATCCTGATGCTGGGCGTGGAGATCTTTCGTCCAATGCGCGAGTTGCGCACCGTCCTGCATCAAGGGATGGTTGGCCTCTCTGCCGCCAAGGGCCTGTATGCGATCCTGGATGATCGGCCTCTGGTCGACGATGTGCCGCCGGCAGAGCTGTCGGCGCCACTTACCCCTTCGATCGATTTCGAATGCGTGCGCTTCGCGTATCCGGAAACGCGGCGCACCATTCACGACGGGCTCGATTTCCGGGTTGCCGCCGGCGAACGGGTGGGCGTGGTTGGTATCTCCGGAGGAGGAAAATCCTCCATCGTCCGACTATTGCTGCGCTTCTACGATCCGGACGGCGGGGCGGTGCGCATCGGCGGTCACGATCTCCGTACGCTCTCCTTCGCCCAAATTCGCTCGATGGTGTCGGTGGTCAACCAAGATACGTTCCTGTTCCACGGCACGATCGAAGAGAACATTCGCATGGGTCGGCCCGATGCCAGCGCGGATGACGTGCTGGCAGTAGCCAAGGCCGCCAACATCCATGCATTTGTACAGGGTCTGCCACACGGTTACGCAACCGTCATTGGCGAAAAAGGCATTCGCCTGTCGGGCGGGCAGCGCCAGCGTGTGGCGATCGCCCGCGCGCTGCTGCGCGACACGCCCATACTTGTGCTGGATGAGGCGCTATCGGCGGTGGATGCCGAGAACGAAGCCGTGATCCAGGAGGCGCTGGACCGATTGATGCGCGGCCGCACCACGCTGATTCTCGCGCACCGCCTTTCCAGCGTGATCGGCTGCGACCGCATCCTGCTGTTGGACGGTGGCAAGGTTGCCGAGGCCGGCAGCCACGCTGCACTGATGCGCCAGGGGGGTATCTACGCGACGTTGATGGCGGATCAGGCGCGCGAGGGCGCAAACTTTGCCGAGACCCCCGGGACGGCGGTGGGAGCGGTGGTCGCGGCGGGCGCCGCCGATCTGCCGATGCCAGCGACCAGCCCGGCCAAGCCCGCGCCTACCGAGGGGGTGATCCGTGCCGAGGGTCTCTCCTTTACCCGGCTCATTGTCGTGCTCATGCGTCTGATCTTGCCCTGGAAAGGCCGGCTGACCGTGACCTTTCTCTGCGGCGTTGGGCGCGTGTTGGCGTATATCGGCGTAGGCGTGTTCAGCGCCCTTGTGATCCTGGATCTCAAGCACGGCAAACCCTTCGGTGCCCTGTTGTGGGCGCTCGCGGTTCTCGCCCCCGCATCGGGCCTGCTGCACTGGCTCGAGTCGTGGATCGCGCACGACATGGCGTATCGGCTGCTGGCGGAGATGCGGATGGATGTGTTCCGCAAGCTCGACGCGCTCGCACCGGCCTATCTGGTGCGCCGCCGCACCGGCGACCTGATGTCCCTGGCAACCCATGACATAGAGCTGGTGGAATACTTCTTCGCCCATACCGTCGCCCCGGCCTTCGTTTCCGTGCTGGTGCCCACAAGCGTGCTCGCCGTGCTGGCTTGGGCCAGTCCCTGGATCGCGCTCGCGTTGCTTCCTTTCCTCGTGGCCGTTGCGCTTGGCCCGTTCCTGCGGCGCGGCCTGGTCGATCGCCTCGGCTCGCAGGCGCGTGAAGCGGCAGGCGAACTGGGAGCCTTTGCCGTCGATACCGTGCAGGGCATCGGCGAGATCGTGGCGTTCCAGCAGGAGGCGGCGCGCGGCGATCTTCTGGATGCGCTATCTGCCCATCACGTGCGCTTGCGCATGCAGTTCTTCGCCGAGCTGACGCGGCAACAGGTCATGCTGGAGCTGTTCACTGGTTTGGGCGGCCTGGCGGTCGTGACCGTGGGTGGCTTTCTCGCCCTGGGCGGTAGAATCGACGCCGGGCTGTTGCCGCTGCTGACCATTCTGGCGATGGCCGCCTTCCTGCCGGTCTCGGAGATCGCCCAAGTGGGCCGACAGTTGGCCGACACGCTTGGCGCGACGCGGCGCATCTACGGCTTGATGAACGAGCCGGTGGCAGTGGTGGACGGTGAGGGCGTGAACCCCTGCGTTTCGCAACGGCAAAGTGCATCCATGGCGCTGGAGAACGTGGGTTTCGCCTATCCCGGCCAGTCACGCGCGGCGCTGTCGGACGTCAGCATCACTATTCAGGCTGGACAGACGGTCGCACTTGTCGGCCCTTCTGGTGCGGGCAAGACCACGCTGGCGCAATTGCTGATGCGATTTTGGGATCCCGACACCGGGCGCATCACGATCAACCACGCCGATCTGCGCGACTGGCGACTGGAGGATCTGCGCCGCCACATGGCGCTGGTTGCGCAGGACACGTACCTGTTCAACGACACGCTGGAGAACAACATCCGCATCGCCCGGCCGGACGCGAGCGAAGGGGACGTGCGCGAGGCCGCGCATAACGCCTCGCTGGATGACTTGCTCGCTGCCTTGCCGGACGGCTTCGACACACAGGTCGGTGAGCGTGGCGCCAGCCTGTCGGGCGGCCAGCGCCAGCGCGTCGCGATCGCTCGCGCCTTCCTGAAGAATGCGCCGGTGCTGATCCTGGACGAGGCCACCTCGCATCTCGATACGCTAAACGAGCAGGCGGTGCGCGGCGCGCTCGAACGCCTGCAGGCCGATCGCACCACAATCGTGATCGCACATCGGCTGTCCACGGTCCGCAGTGCCGACCTGATCGTCGTTCTGGACCGCGGCCGCGTGGTTGAGACCGGAACGCATGCCTCTCTGCTCGCCAAGGGCGGCATGTACGCGCAGCTTGTTGCCCGCCAGCTCGCGGCGACGCTGCCGGCAGCTGCCGAATAGTCCCACACAACAGGTGCGCCGACGTGGTTGGAGCGTGCCCAACGAGCGCTCCACCGGGATGAGCGGATAATGCCAAACGGCGAGCCAGCCATGGCCGCCAGCAACAAATGGAAGCCGCCTTGTCGCGATTGGGCGCGGACGTCGCGGTACATCGAATGCCCCGCGTAAATGCCAAGGTCAATCGAGCGCGTCGGCAAGGCGATCAAGGGCGTTTCCGACCATCCTGCGACCTCCGGACTCAGGAATAGTCAGTTCCGCTAATACCTCTGCGACCAGCTCGCGGTGCCGCTTTCCCGCTTCAGCCATTGATCGACGGCATCGCCCATGGTCTTTGCTTTTCCGTCCCGCAACCAGACCATGAACGCGCGATCGAACGTGAAGTGATCGCCGCATCGAGACTTGAAGAACCGGCGCACATTCTGGGTGTTGCGATAGCTCGCCGTGATCGGCGTCCGCCGCGTGATGCACCCCCTGTGCCAGTCGAAAGATGCGGTCATCGGGCCCCCCTTGCCGGCTGCGCATCTGGTCGTCAGCGCCAACGAGCAGCGCACAAAAGCCAACACCCCCGATGCCTGGAGGGGCTCGGGGGTGTCCGTTTCCAGGCGCACTCCTACTCGAGGCGACATCGGCCGTCAAGTGTCGGTAATGCCTCACAAATTGACGCACTAGCCAGGCAACACCGGCGCGGTGGGGCACCCCTGCAGCCGATGAGCAACCCGGGAGCGCTGTGTCAAGCCGCAACATCGTCTGCGGTTGCGCAGATCGTGCAGCGGCGCCCCGATAACCTTCTGATAACCTATTGAATTTTCAAGTTGTCGCGTCATGCAGCGTACGCCTAACCGGTTCGTCGCGGTCATGGCCGCAGCGCGGTTGCCCGGGTCTGCAGGGTGACATACGCCGGAGTTGCTCGACCGTGGGCTGCGCTCAGGCGCAACCTCCCAACGCTCGCCCGAGTGTCGCCTCTACAAGCCGGATCCTGCAGACTGTGTGGGTCGACGGACATTCTCGCTGACGCCAGCTATCTCTCATCGCCACCAACCCAGGACCTCCACGCGTGTTCAGCACACCGCGGATGGGGCATGCGCGCATTCCCCATCAGACATTCTGTAGAGCATGTCGATGGTTCCCACCCGGCCGCACGGCGTGTATCTGCTTGTCGATGCTCACTGCCCTCCGCAGCAGTAACCCCTGCGGCCGGCCGACGGCGTCTACCGACACGGGGAGCGCGTAGCCGCAAAGCGCTCCTGCAACGGCGCGCTCCTGAAAAATGAGGACGTGATCGAGCGAGACTACAGGGCG
>JBPYEF010000374.1:0-3301 GCA_051985875.1 Hyphomicrobiaceae bacterium | reverse complement strand
AACATCGATGGCCGCCACCGCCTTGCGCACCAACTGCGGGTAGTCGCCGCCGTCGAAGTGCCGGCCGACGACATTGTCGTAGGGCATCTGCTCGGGTCGCACCAGGTTGCGCAGGCGGACCTCGTAGGGCTCGATGCCGATGGCACCGGCGATCGCGTCCATCACCGTCTCGATCGCCAAGCACACGCCGGTGCGGCCGACTCCGCGGTAGGGCAGGATTGGGCACTTGTTGGTCGCAACCGCGGCCGAGCGGCAGCGGTACGCAGGCAGATCGTAGGGCCCCGGCAGCAGGCTTGCGACCATCGAGGCCTCCAGCGCCGCCGACGTCGGGTAGACGGAATAGGCGCCGGCATCGACGTGCGCCCGGCAGTCGATGCCGAGCAGCCGGCCGTCGCGGTCGGCGTATCCCGTGATCGCGTAGTGGTGCTCGCGGCAGTTGGCATTGGCGGTAAGGTGTTCGCGGCAATCCTCAAGCCAGCGCACGGGACAGCCAAAATGCCGCGCGAGCCAGGCGAGCACCACCTCCTCCCGGCTCAGCAATCCCTTGTAGCCGAAGCCCCCGCCGACGTCGGGCGAGATCACGCGCACCGCGCTGTCCGGCAGGCCGAGGCACTCGGCGACCCCGGTCTGCACGACATGGGGCATCTGCGTGGCGCTGATCAGCGTCAGGAAGCCGAGGCGCGCGTCCGGAAAGGCGACGACACCGCGCCCCTCGAGGGGAAATATGCATTGGCGCGCGGTGCGGATCTCACGCGTCACGGTGATGGCGGCCTGGCTCGCCGCCTGCTCCAGGCCGTGGTCCTCGCAGGCTTCGATAAAGACGTTGTCGCCCCATTCCTCGTGCACCAGAGGCGCCCCCGGTTGCAACGCCTCGTGCATGTCCGTGACCGCGGGCAGCTCATCGAGCGCGAGCTCGATCGTGGCGGCAATGTCCTCCGCCTCGGCGCGACTCGACGCGACGCAGGCGGCGATCAGCTCTCCGACGTAGCGCACCTTGCCCGTGGCCAGGATCGGTTCGCTCGACGCCTTTGAGCCGCGGATCACCGAGGTTGCTCGGATCGGCCTGACGCCGACCAGATCGGCGCCCGAGAACACCGCGCCGCGGTGTGCTTCGGGCACCACGAGGGCGCGAATATAGGCGTGTGCCACCGGGCTACGCAGAAACGCTACCTCGCGCATTCCGGGCAGGCGGAAGTCCGCAACGTACTGGCCGCGGCCGCTGAGAAAGCGCGCATCTTCCTTGCGCGGAACGCTCGCCCCGATTCCCCACTGCGTTGTGCGCATCTTCCCCTCGCAATGGATGCCCCAAGAGCGGGCGCAAAAGGTGGCTTGCCAAAGCGCCCACCGGCGGTACAGCATGGTCCGGCATCGACAGGAAGGCCAGATGTTTGCCGAACCTGCCCGGGTTGCACCCGCGCGCCGGTCGCTTGCAGGCATGCCGCGGCGAGGGCGGACATGAGGCAGCCAACGCTCTCCTTGCGTACCGGCGAGCTGGTAAGTCCCGGCGTAGCGGCACCGAGCGCGACGGCGGCTTTGGAAATCCGCTCGCTGCGCAAGACCTTCGATACGCTCGAAGCGATCCGCGAGGTATCCTTCGACGTCGCCGACGGAGCGTTCGTCAGTCTGCTCGGACCCAGCGGCTGCGGCAAAAGCACGCTGCTGATGGTGATCGCCGGACTGGTTGCCGCAACCGCGGGGGAAGTGCGGATCAACGGTGCCAAGGTCACCGGGCCGCAGCGAACGACCGGCGTCGTGTTCCAAACACCGGTGCTGCTGCCGTGGCGCACCGTCCTCGACAACGTGCTATTCCCCGTCGAGCTGCTGCGGCTACCGCTGGCAGCCCATCGCGACCGGGCCCAGGCGCTGCTGCGCATGGCCAGGATCGACGATTTTGCCTCCCACCTGCCGAACCAGCTCTCGGGCGGCATGAAGCAGCGGGTGGCCATTTGCCGCGCGCTGGTGCACGATCCGACCTTGCTGCTGATGGATGAGCCCTTCAGCGCGCTCGATGCGATCACCCGCGACGACATGGGCGTCGAGTTGCTGCGAATCTGGCAGGCGCACCGAAAGACCGTGCTGTTCGTCACCCATTCGATCCGCGAAGCGGCGTTCCTGTCGGACCGCGTGCTGGTGATGCGACAGCGGCCGGCGACGATCGTCGCCGACGTGGCGATCGACCTGCCGAGGCCGCGCCAGATCGCCATGACCGAGGATGAAGCGTTCAACGGCTACGTGCGCCACCTGCGCCAAGCGATCGAGGCAAGCCATGGTGGCTGAGCGGCGGCAACACCGCGCCCTAGCACTTGGGCCTGTCCTCGGCCCGGTTGTCGCCACCGCCGGCCTGCTGCTCGCCTGGGAAATTGCGGTGCGCGCGCTTGGCATCCGCGCGATCGTTCTGCCGCCGCCGACCGAGGTCGGGTACGTGATCATCACGCGCTACCCGCTGCTGCTGACGCATCTGTGGCCTTCGCTGTACATGACGGTGCTCGGGTTTCTGCTTTCCGCAGTCGGCGGTATCCTCGTCGCCGTTCTCGTCACCTATTCGCGCCCGGTGCGCCTTGGGCTCTATCCCCTGATCGTCGTCTCCCAGATCATCCCCAAAATCTCGATCGCACCGCTGTTCATCGTCTGGTTCGGAACCGGAATGGTCTCGAGTCTGACGCTCGCCTTCCTGATCGCCTTCTTCCCCATGACCATCAACGCCGCGGTGGGTTTTGAGAGCGTCGATGAGGACATCCACAGGATGGCCCGCACGTTCATGGGTACGCCTTGGCAGATATTCTGGAAGGTGCGCCTGCCGAGCGCGCTGCCCTTCATCTTCGCAGGCATGAAGATCTCGATCACGCTCGCCATCATCGGCGTGATCGTCTCGGAGTTCGTCGCATCGCAGGAAGGGATCGGCTATCTTATCAAGCTGTCGAGCGGTCTGCTCGACACGCCATTGATGATGGCCGCCATTACGGTGCTCAGTATCGCCGGGCTCGCGCTCTACGGTGTCATCGCCGTGCTCGAGCGGCGAGCGGTCTACTGGCAAGCCGCGCTGGAGCTCAGCGCTGGCGGCGCATGAAGGTTGGGGGGTGAACGATGACCTCGTCGCAGACAGGGCCGCGGAGCGCCGCGCAGGACGCTGAGAAAAGCTGCGGCAGCGGCCGGGGGTCACGGTCGCAACACGAGGTGGCCATCGTCGGCGAGATCCTCAGCGACGAGGTGGTGCCGGCGGGCGCCTATTGGCACAGGCGACTGGCGAAGGGGGTGGTGCTGCGCATCGTCGATCTGGAAGGCTGCCAGGCCGTCGACACCC